>CAYXLY010000113.1:0-11484 GCA_964466005.1 uncultured Spirochaetaceae bacterium
GATCTCGCCGGCCTCCACGTCGTCGCCGAGCCCGACGCGCGAGACGAGGATCCCGCCCTGGTCACTCCGGACCCAGCTCGTCTGGAGATACGCCACCCTGGAGCCGGGGGCCGACTCCGGGCTCTCCCCCGCTCCGTCGCCGGTCTCTCGCGCAAGCATCTCTCGGGCCACCAGCAGCCGGGAGAGCCCGCGGAGAGCCTCTTCGACCTCGGTCCGATCGAAGCGCGAGGGCTGACCGGCCTCGACCGTGACCGCGGGAATCCCGGCGTCGGTCGCCGCCCGTCGCAGGGTGCCGGCCCGGCCCGGGTGGTTGACGATGATCTCGGCGCCGTAGTCGTGCGCGAGCGCCGCGGTCTCCGGATGGGAGAGGTCTGCCCGGAGCTGATGGAGGTTCGTTCGCAGGAACGAGCCGGTATGGAGGTCGAAGAGGGCGTCGCAATGCTCCACGACCTGGGTGAAGAGCCCATGGGCGATCCGGGATGCGGAGCTTCCGAAGGGGCGGCCGGGAAAGAAGCGGTTCAGGTCACGACGGTCCGGGAGGTATCGCGAGCCGCGACGGAAGGCGGCCATGTTGGCGATCGGGACGGCGATCACCGTGCCCCGCAGCGACTCCACCTCGAGGTCCAGCATCAGCCGACGGACGATCTCGACCCCGTTGATCTCGTCGCCGTGGATGCCCGCGACGACGCAGAGCGTCGGACCTTCTTCGCGACCGGCGGCCACGAGGACGGGCGTCTCGACGAGAGCGCCCATGAAGGATTCCGTGGTCCGAAGCAGGAGACGCCGTCGGGTTCCCCGCTCGATGCGCGTGCCGAGGATCGCGAGCGTGTCGCTCTCCGGCTCGGTCACCGCGTCCTCCGCCGACGTCCCCTCCGTCCCCGTCTCCTCGGGTCGCGTGGGCTCGAGGTCGCTCTCCGGGTCGGGCGCCGCAGCCTCCGCGAGCGCGTCCGTCGGCGCTCGCACGGCTGCCTCTGCGGCCGGCTGTGCGAGAGCGGCGAGCGGGAGCCATGCGACCAGAAGTCCGACGAGGCAGCCGGATTTCAGCAGAGGCAGGCGAGGCGGGCGCGGAGTCGGGATCGTCGAGACGAGGAGTCCCAGCACACTCGGGTTCCAGGGAAGAAGGGGGGCGCGATGGAGCGTAGCCCGATGTCGGCCGACTCGCCTACTGCGAGACCGGGAGCGTGAGCAGAGGGCCCGTCGACGGCAGGTCGCCTGCCTGGAGCGCGAGCACCAGGTTGAGCATCGAGAAGGTCGACTTCGACTCGAGATCGGAATCGTCGATGTAGAAGAGGCTGCCCCGATAGCGGATGGCGCTGTAGACGGTCTTCGGCGGATCTCCGCTGCGGATGCGGATCAGCGATCCCGTGAGCCGCTGCCAGTCGAAGGGCTGTCCCGTGGAACGCCGGGTCCGCGTGACCCGGCCCTCCTCCAGGTCCTGGAGGGGCACCTCGACGCCCTGGGAGGCGTAGAAGAGCGCGGAGAGGACCGATCGCGGCACGATCGTGATGCGTGTCGGGTCGTGACTGCCGAGTCCGACCGCCAGCTCGAAGATCCGGCGATCTTCCTCGAGACGGAGCCGTCGGGCGAGCTCCCGGAACTCCGGCGTCTCCAGGGCTTCGGCGGTGAAGTGCAGGTAGGTGCGTCTCGGCGTCTGCGTCTCCTCCATGCCCGAGATGCCCTGGGTCAGGGCGAGGCGACGATCTCTCTGAAGGATCCGGAAGAGCTCGGCCACGCGAAGGAACTCCTCGAAGACCGGCTCCTCGGTGGGCGTCGGTCCCGAGGCGGAGGGGGCGTTCGGGATTCCGTTGATCTCCTGGACGAGCAGCCTGAGAAAGCGATCCACCGACCAGCCCGAGTGCGAGAGCAGCATAAGCACCCCGAGGTCGACGGGCTCGAGCAGCTGGCTCACGAAACGGTCGCCCACGAGCGGGACATAGGTCACGGTCGGCGACTCCTCGTAGCCGACGATGCCTTCGATGGTGGCGATCCGGGGGCCGGAGCTCGGAAGGCTGCCCGAGGCGCCGAGCTCGGCGCCGAGCTTGAGGTTGGAGGAGAGGCTGGCGATCTGGAGGAAATAGGGCGTGTCGCGATAGCGCAGGCGCACCAGGTTCATGAGCAGCTCCTGCGCGGTCGTCTCCTGTGCGGCCATGTTGTAGTGGTTGCGCGTGAGCTCGACGGATCGGGGCCCGAGGCTGCCGATGCAGCCCGGGGTCGAGAGGGTCAGGAGGAGCACGGCGAGAAGAGCTCGCAGCTTTCGAATCGTGAACACGGATTCCTCTGCACGGCGATCCCCGGCGCCTCGATCGAGGCGCTCGCCGGGGTCGAGCCACGGGATGGAGACGATCTCGGTGCGCGTCGTGCGACGATTGCTCCATGGCGCCTTCGACGGCGGGGGGTATGGGGGCAGGCACTAAAGCACATCTCATGAATGCCGCCCCCCGGCTCCTCCGGGGCGAGGCTTGGCGGATCGCGCGTCGGGGGGCGACAATCACCGGCGTCGAAGGGGCGGCTCCGTTCCGGCTCCGGAGGGCCGATCTCGCGGCTCCTGGGAGCCCCGGAGTGGGGACCCGGACGGAGAAGAGCCGAGGTCGAGCCGAGCCGGGAAGAGGGCGCCATGACCGACCTGCACGAGGACCCTCAATGGGAGCGGGCGCGCCAGAGCTGGGAGCTGGTCGTGAACCTGGCGCCGGCCGCGGACTCCGATCCCCGCCACGGCGACCCGCGAATGCGATGGTTGATCCGGGTCCTGCGCATCAAGCGGTCGGAGCGCGCCGAGCTCTGGACCCGGCTGCCGGGGGTCGTCCGTCGAGGGGCCCGGGTGGATCTGCTTCCGATCGCCGAGGCGCTCCGCGAAGGCTCCGTTCCGTGCGAGCTGCGCCGTCGCGTCGACGACCCGTCTCCGCGCTGAGCGGATCGCCGGGATCTCAGGTCGGACGCCGGCGGCGACCCCGGACGGAGACGTCGAGCGCCGTGGCGTTGCGCTTGCCACACCAGCCACAGAAGCGCCAGCGCGGACCGATCGCCCAGCGACAGCGCGTGCATCGGGGCAGCCCGGCGACACGCCAGGGACGCGACACCTTCCGCTTGCAGGCCGGGCAGTAGCGCATGAAGGGCCTGAGTGGGGTCCGGCACCCCGGCCGCGCGCAGGAACGGGTCGCGTGCGGGTCGGCGGGGATGGGCTTGCCGTTCGAGACGAAGCGACCGGTCGGACAACGCGGGCAGGCCTTCCACTCGGGCCGCACACCCCGTTCGCAATCGGGGCAGACCAGAGGATGGCCAGTCACCTCGATGAACGAGTTCCGGGTCGTCCCGCACCACGGGCAGAAGCTCATCGACTCCGCGATCGGCCCGTCGCAGGTGCAGCAGTCGAAGTGGGCCTCGAAGACGGCGCCGAAGCGCTCTCGAAACCAGTCGGTCTCCAGGGAGAAGGGGTCCGATGCGTTCCGGGAGCGGCGTCCGGGATCCTTCGTCGGGGGATGGGCTCTTCGACTCGCCACTCCGGCGCTTCCCGCCAGCGCACGGACGAGCGCGCGGTGGAGCTCGATGCCATCGCGCCAACGTGATGCGAGCGCGAGGCGCAACCCCTTCCGGATCACCTTCGCGACGGGCTCCGGACACCGCCGCTCGAATCGCTCGTGTCCCTCGAGCGGCCACTCGAAGGGCCATGTCGGCAGCCGACCCGACAGGATCTGATAGGCCGTGAGGGAGAGGCTGAAGACGTCCGACGCGTAGCCGGGACGTCCGTAGGCATGCTCGGGGGCCATGTAGCCGAAGGTGCCGACCTCCGTGAGCTGCGAAGTGCCCTGGGGTGCGAGTCGCGCGGTGCCGAAGTCTCCGAGCTTCGCACGGCGCCCCTCGTAGATGAGGATGTTGGCGGGCTTGATGTCGCGATGGATCAGGCCCTGGCCGTGGGCGTAGGCGAGGCCCTCGGCGACGTCGAGGAGGATCGAGAGGGCGAGGGCCGGAGAGCGCCGCGCGCCGGCGTAGAGGTCGAGGCTGGTCCGTGCCAGGTCGGTCACCAGGACGAAATGTCCCTCGATCCAATCCGCGTTGCGGATGCTCACGACGCGGGGGTGATCGAGCTGAGCGGCGATGCGGGCCTCGTTCTCGACGGCATCCCGGCCGAACTCGGTGACCACCTCGGGCGCGACGATCTTCAGGGCGGCGCGGCGCCCCTCGATGGTGTCACGCGCCTGCCAGACGGTGGCCGAGCCGCCCTCGCCGAGCCGCTTCTCGAGCCGGTACTTCCCGAGTCGGCTGCCTTTCGTCAGGCGCTTCGTCATCGGCGGTTCCAGCGGAAGAGCAGCGCGGTCGCGTCGTCGGGATGAGCAGGGAGGTCCGGGTCCTCTCCGCCCATCGTCGCGGTCGCGCGCTCGAGGAGAGCGGCGGAGGCGCGCGGCAACGGGCCCACCCGGATCGTGTTCACCAGCTCGCGCCGGCGGACGTTGTCGAGCACCCCGTCGGTCGCGAGCAGCAGGGTGTCGCGCGCCGCCATGCGGGAAAGCGCGCCGATCTCGATGCGCATCTCGTGCGAGCCGATGCAGTTGGAGAGCAGATGACGTTCCGCATGATGATGGCTCTCCGAAGGGTCGATGAGGCCCGAAGCGACGAGGTAGCCGACCGGAGAATGGTGGATCGTCTCGTTGCGGATCCGGCCGCGGCCGCCGACCCAGAGAGCGCCGGAATCCCCTGCGTGATAGGTCCGGAGGCGGCCCTCCCGGAGCTCGGCGACGACCAGGGTCGTGCCCGCTCCGATTCCCTGCTCGAGCACGGCGCGGTTCGCCGCGTCGAAGCCGTCGAGGATGCCGGCCCTCACGGCGTCGGCGTCTTCCGCGGTCCGGACGCCGTTGCCGATGGCATGGATGGCGCTCGAGGCCGCCTCGGCGCCTCCCGGCCCTCCCCCCACGCCGTCGGCGACGGCGAGCACGCAGACTCCCGGAGAGATCTCCCAGAGCCCGGCCGCGTCCTCGTTGCCCGTCGTCTTCCCCGGCGCCGTGCGACTGATGACGACGGCGAGGCCGGACTCCATCTCGACCGAGGTCGGCTCCGACAGATCCGCGCCCGCGAAGATCTTCTCGAAAAGCATGGCTCGGTCCGCTTCAGAGTCCCGTTCGACGGCGGGGACATGCACCGAAGACGAAAGCCCGGGCCCGTCCCGGCTCGCGCCCGCCTTCATCGGACAAGCATGCGTCGCGCCCCCGCCGACCGCAACGTCCGAGAGTGCGCCCTCAGGTGAGCAGGACGTTGGCCGCACTCAGGGTGAGAAAGAATCCGAAGACGTCGGTGAGCGTGGTGAGGATGGGGCTCGAGGCCAGAGCAGGATCCCAGCCGAGGCGCTTGATCATCAGCGGGACGGTGCCGCCGATCAGGACTGCGAGCAGCGTATTGAGTCCCAGAGCGAAGCCGACGACGCCGCCGAGCACCGGGTCCCCCTTCCAGAGGAAGGCCACGCCTGCCAGCAGTCCGCCGAGCGCGAGACCGTTCAGGAGCCCGACCAGGACCTCCTTGCCGAGAACGTGCAGGAGCTCTCCGGGCCGCACGACGCCCAGAGAGAGCTCGCGCAGGCTGACCGCCACGGCCTGGTTGCCCGAGCAGCCGCTCATGTCGGAGATGATGGGGAGGAAGACGGCCAGCGCGATGGCCGCCTGCAGCGTCTCCTGATAGAGGGCGATCACGCTGGCGCCGAGCAGGTTCAGCACGACGTTGATCGAGAGCCACGCCAGACGCCGGCGCGAGCGTTCGAGAGTGGGCATCGAGCGGAGCTCCTCGCCGCTCGCGATGCCCAGGGACTTCATGTGGTCGGCCTCGGCGAGCTCGAGATTCGCGTCGTCCACCGCGAGTCGCTCGACCACGCCGAGCAGCGTCCCGTCTTCGTCGACCACCGGCGCGCCGAGGAAGCCCCGCTCTTCGAAGATCTCGTAGAGCTTCTCGAGAGGATCCTCGGCGCGAAAGGCCACCGGATCCTCGATCATCAGCGCGGAGATCGGAGTGGTCGAGGGCGCGAGAAAGAGCCTCCTCAGGGGGACCACGCCCTCGAGGCGTCCGGAGTCGCCGACGGCGTAGAGATACTGGATCGAGAATCCGGCGTAGAGGTCGGCGGAGCGTCGGATCTCCTCGATCGCCTCCGCCGCGGTCTGTCGGCTGCGGATCGAGACCAGCTCCGTATGCATCAGGCCACCCGCCGTATCCGGCGGATACTCGAGCAGGGCGCGCGCCTCGTCGGCCGTGTCCGGCCTGGAAGCCTCGAGAATGGCTTCCCGGTCCGCATCCCCGACCTCGGCGAGCAGGTCGATGCGATCGTCGCTCGCGAGCTCCTCGAGGATCTCTGCCGCCGCCTCGGGCTTCACGCCTTCGATCGCGTCGGCGGCCTGGCTCAGGGGCAGGTACTCGAGCAGCTCGGCGGCGGCCTCGGGCTCGAGCAGGTCGAGCAGCGAGGAGAGGCTCGCGCTCTGGAGATGCGAGAGGATGTGGGTCCGATCGCTCTCCGGCCACTCGTCGACGAGCTGGCGGGCTCCCTCGTGGTCGCCCTCTTCCAGGCGCTCCTCGAAGTCTTCCCAGGGCGCGTCGGCGCTTTCGTTGGACATGGACCCTCCTGCGTTCGGAGACGATTAGCGTTCCGGTCCCGGGAGCGCCGCGTGCACGCCCTCACGGCGAGCCGCTTCCCCGCCTCCGGCTCAGGTTGTAGAGTCTGCCGGAGCGACCTCCAGCCCCAGCGAGCTCGATGAAGATTGCCATCCTCTCCCGCGGCCCCCGCCTCTACAGCACCCGACGCCTCAAGGAGGCGGCGCAGGCGCGCGGCCATACGGCCAAGGTGTTGAATACCCTGGCGCTCAACATCGACACCGTGCAGTCGGCGCCCGATCTCTACTATCGCGGCAAGCCGCTCTCATCCTACGATGCGGTGATCCCGAGGATCGGCGCCTCGATCACGCTCTATGGAACGGCGGTCGTGCGGCAGTTCGAGCAGATGGGCGTCTTCTCGCTGAACAGCTCGCTGGCGATCGGCATCTCCCGCGACAAGCTCCGCTCGAGCCAGATCCTGAGCCGACACAACATCGGAATCCCGAAGACGGCCTTCGTGCACGAGCTCGATCAGATCGTGCCGACGATCGACCGGATGGGCGGGCCGCCGGTCGTGATCAAGCTGCTGCAGGGGACGCAGGGCGTGGGCGTGATCCTGGCGGACTCGACGTCGGTCGCGAAGTCGATCATCGAGGTGCTCCAGGGAGCGGCGCAGCAGAACGTGCTGATCCAGGAGTTCGTGAAGGAGAGCCGCGGGCGGGACGTCCGAGCGTTCGTCGTCGGCAATCGCGTCGTGGCGGCGATGCGCCGGGTCGCCCAGGGCGACGAGTTCCGCAGCAACGTCCATCGGGGGGGACGCGCCGAGCCGGTCGACCTCGACCCGGAGTACGAGCGGACGGCCCTGCACGCCGCCCAGATCATGGGGCTGCGCGTGGCGGGCGTCGACATGCTCGAGAGCTCGAGCGGCCCGAAGCTGATGGAGATCAACTCGTCTCCCGGGCTCGAAGGCATCGAGCGGGCCACCGGCGTCGACGTGGCCGGCGCGATCGTGGAGCTGATCGAGGAAGAGGTGCTCTTTCCCGAGATCGACATCCGCCAGAGGCTCACCCTCCAGAGCGGCTACGAGGTCCTCGAGGTCCCCATCGACGAGCATTCGGAGCTGGCCCACAAGATGATCAACGAGACGGGCCTGCGCGACCGCGACGTCGTCGTGATGTCGATCCACCGGGGCAGCGTCTCCATCCCCAATCCCAGGGGCAATCGCGAGATCCTGCCCGGCGACACGCTGCTCTGCTTCGGGAAGAGTCTGACGCTCAAGAGCCTGGCGCCGCGGCGTCGGGCCCGGCGACGCAAGAAGGCTCCCCGGAAGGCCATGGGGGATCGGACCGAAGGCTCCGGCCCCGGCGGCGGCGGACCCTCGCCGCGCGGTGCGGAGGCGCCCGGTGAGGCGTCCGGCGGGGCGGCGGACGGGAATGACTGACGAGCTGATCGTCGAAGGCGTCTCGGTGGCTCCAGGACAGCGCAGGACGGTTCGGATCCCGGTGGCCCAGCGGCTGACGGCGGGAGACGTCGAGATCCCCGTGGAGGTGATTCGGGGTCGCGCCGAGGGACCGCGCCTCTTCGTGTGCGCCGCGCTGCATGGCGACGAGCTGAACGGAACGGAGATCGTTCGCCGACTGCTCCGGATGCCCCTGCTGCGACGGCTCCGCGGGGCGCTGCTCGCGGTGCCGGTCGTGAACGTCTACGGCTTCGTCTCCCAGACGCGCTACCTGCCGGATCGTCGCGATCTGAACCGGTCCTTTCCCGGCTCCGCGAAGGGCTCGCTGGCCGCCCGGCTCGCGAATACCTTTCTGACGCAGATCGTGGAGAACGCGACTCATGGCGTCGACCTCCACACCGGCTCCCTCCACCGCACGAATCTTCCCCAGATCCGCGCGAACCTGAGCGCGCCCGGCGTCGAGGAGATGGCGCGGGCCTTCGGGGCTCCGGTGATCCTCGATGCGGGGCTGCGGGAGGGGTCGCTCCGCATGGAGGCGGACGTCCGGAAGATCCCGATGATCGTCTACGAGGCCGGCGAGGCGCTGCGCTTCGACGAGTTCTCGATCCGGGCGGGGGTCCGCGGCGTGATCTCGGTCATGCGGCAGCTCGGCATGCTCCCGGCGACGCGTCCCTCGCGACGCGTCTCTTCGTCCGTGATCGCGCACAAGAGCGTCTGGGTGCGGGCGCCCGAGACGGGCATCCTCACGACGCGTCTCAAGCTCGGCCAGGCCATCGAGAAGCGATCCGTCCTCGGGGCGATCGCGGACCCGATCGGGGTCGGAGAGCGGCTGATCCGGTCGCCCGTCGACGGCGTCCTGATCGGGCGGACCCATCTTCCGCTGGCCAACGAGGGGGACGCGCTCTTCCACATCGCGACCTTCGAGAAGCTGGCGGACGTGATCGAAGGCGTCGGCGCCTTCCGCGACGAGCTCGAGATCGACGCACTCGACTGACGCACTCGATCGGCTCGCATCGCGCTTCGGTCGATCGGGCGGGAGCGGGGCCCCGACCGGCCTTCAGGTCTTCCGGGGCGCCTTCTTCGCGAGCTTCGTCGGTCTCTTCCGGGACCTCTTCCTGCCGCGGCCGGAGGGATCCTGCACGTGCCGTCGGCTCACGTCGACGACGAAATCCCCTTCGAGCGCCGTCCGGCCGAGCAGCATGCGATGGATCATGGAGCCGCGGTCGACGAGGCTGACCTCGATCTCCTTCTCGATGGGGCCGAGCTTGAGCGTCGTCTTGACGAAGAAGCGGTTGTCGAACTGGCCATTGCTCGATCGGACACGGGCTCGGCGGGTGATGCGGGCGACCACGACGACGTGTCGGTCGCGATGCTCTCGATGGACGACCACCCGGAACCGGATGCGGCCTCGCGGCAGGACCTCGAGGTCCTCCACGTGCAGCGCGCTGCTGCGAGCGCCGGTGTCGACCTTCGCTCCGAGCCGGCGAATCCCCCAGTCCGGCAGGTCGACGAACTCGTTCCAGCCGACCAGGACCTTCTCCACGTTCTACATCACTCCATAGGCCAGCATGGCGTCGGCCACCTTCGTGAAGCCCGCGACGTTGGCCCCCTTCACGTAGTTGATGAAGTCGCCTTCGCGGCCGTATTGGACGCAGGACTCGTGGATCTTCTTCATGATCTCGAGCAGCTGCCGATCCACCTCTTCGCGGGACCACGAGAGACGCATCGAGTTCTGGGTCTGCTCGAGGCCGCTCACGGCGACGCCTCCGGCGTTGGCCGCCTTCGCCGGTCCGAAGAGGACCCGGGCATCGAGGAAGACGTTGATCGCGTCGATCGTCGAGGGCATGTTCGCGCCTTCGGAGACCAGCATGCAGCCGTTCGCGACGAGCGTCTCCGCCTCGTGCTTCTCGAGCTCGTTCTGCGTGGCGCACGGGAAGGCGAGGTCGCAGGGGACGGACCAGGGACGGCGGCCCTCGTGGAAGGCCCCGCCCCATCGATCGACGTATTCACTGATCCGTCCGCGCTGGCGGGTCTTGAGATCGACCACCCACGCGAGCTTCTCCTCGTCGATTCCCTTGGGGTCGTGGATGAATCCGCCCGAATCGGAGAGCGCCACGACCTTGGCTCCGAGCTGAATCAGCTTCTCGGCCGTGTATTGCGCGACGTTTCCCGAGCCCGAGACGACGCAGGTCTTCCCTTCCACGCCCTCCCCCCGCGTCGCCAGCATCTCCCGCGCGAAGTAGACACAGCCATAGCCCGTCGCCTCCGTCCGGATCAGCGAGCCGCCGAAGGCGAGGCCCTTGCCGGTGAGCGTGCCGGTGAACTGGTTCTGGAGACGCTTGTACTGACCGAAGAGGTACGAGATCTCGCGTGCCCCGACGCCGATGTCTCCCGCCGGAATGTCCGTATAGGGCCCGATGTGGCGATAGAGCTCCGACATGAAGGCCTGGCAGAAGCGCATGACCTCTCCGTCGCTCTTTCCCTGAGGATTGAAGTTGGCGCCGCCCTTGGCCCCTCCCATCGGCAGGGTCGTGAGCGAGTTCTTGAGGACCTGCTCGAAGCCCAGGAACTTCAGGATCGAGAGGTTCACGCTCTTGTGGAAGCGCAGGCCGCCCTTGTAGGGCCCGATCGCATTGTTGAACTGGACGCGGATGCCCCGGTTGACGCGGACGTGGTTCTGGTCGTCGACCCAGCAGACGCGGAACAGGACGACCCGATCCGGCTCCGTCATGCGGTCGAGGATGTGCGCGTCCTTGTAGGCCTTCTTGTCCTCCAGGAAGGGGATGATGTCCCGCGCCACCTCGAGCACGGCCTGCTGGAACTCGGGCTGTCCCTGATTGCGCTTCTCCAGGCGTTCCGTGAACCGCTCGAGATAGGCGGCCGCGTGCTTCTTCTGGGTCTCCGTCAGGGACATCGGGGGTCTCCTAGTCTTCGTCGCTCTCGCGAAGCCTGGCGAGGACGCTGAAGTCCTCGAGCGTGCTGGTGTCCCCCACGACCTCGTGGCCGGACGCGATGTCTCGAAGCAGGCGCCGCATGATCTTGCCCGATCGGGTCTTCGGCAGCGCGTTGGTGAATCGGATCTCGGCGGGTCGGGCGATGGCGCCGATCTCCTTCGAGACGTGCTGCTTGAGGCGCTTGACGAGCGCCTCGTCCGGTGTGGCGCTGCCCTTCGGCGAGACGAAGGCCACGATCGCCGTGCCGGTGATCTCGTCGGGTCGGCCCACGACGGCGGCCTCGGCCACGTCCGGCGACGACACGAGCGCGCTCTCCACCTCCATTGTGCCGATGCGATGGCCCGAGACGTTCATGACGTCGTCGATCCTCCCCATGATCCAGAAATAGCCCTGCTGGTCGCGGTGGGCGCCGTCGCCCGCGAAGTAGGTCTCCTCGTACTTGCTCCAGTAGGTCTCCTTGAAGCGGCCGGGATCGCCCCAGATCCCGCGCAGCATCCCCGGCCAGGGATG
>CAYXLY010000114.1:0-11403 GCA_964466005.1 uncultured Spirochaetaceae bacterium
CGCCCGCGTCGAGCTCCCGCAGCGGGTCCCTCTCGGATTCCATGGAAGCTGGCTACCTCGGCGCTGAACGTCCCCTTGCATCTCGAGACGTGCTCTCTGCCGAGAGGCCTCTCAGGAGAGGGCGAGCAGCCAACCGCCGAGAGCGATCGACCCGGAGGCGCTGAGCCCGCGCAGCACGGACAGACCCCGCGACGGCCTCGCTCCGCCTGCTTCGCTCGCCAGCCGGGACGCCAGCCGTCCCAGCAGCCCGCTCACCACCGCCATCGCCAGAGCGACCCCCACCGCGAAGAGCAGCAGATAGGCCAGCCCGAGAAGGGGAGAGACCGAGCTCGCCCCCACCACGGCGAGCAGCGGCGTCGAGCCCGCCAGGCCGTGGAGCGCTCCGACCATGACCGGACCGTGCGAGTGCGCGTGCTCCGAGATCGGCTCGGAGCCGTGCTCGGGGGTGCGCTGGGAGGTGCTCTGGGAGTTGAGAGCCGCGTCGCGTCGATGCCGATCTCCACGCGTGTGAAGATGCCAATGGGCGTGCGGCGGAAGGTCGTCGTGCGCGTGGAAGTGGAGATGAGCCTCGGATCGAAGCAGCTCCATCCACACGTAGACACCGAGGCCGATCATCGTGAGGCCCACGGCTCGCTCCGCCCAGAGGGCGGCCTCGGGCGGCAGCGCGCGACCGAGCAGCAGCAGGGCGCCGCCGGCGACGAGCAGCATGAATCCATGCCCCGCCGCCCAGCGGAGCCCCGCGGCGATCGCCCGGCCCCCGCTCCGCTCGCGAGTGGCGAAGACGGAGAGCGCCATCACGTGATCCGCGTCGAAGGCGTGGATCACGCCGAGAGTGAAGCCCAGGCCCAGCCAGGCAAAGGTCGTGAGCTCCACTGGCTCTCCCTCTCGTCCGTCGAAGACGGGGGCGTCCGTCGAAGACGTGGATCGCAGAATTTCGAGAGAGTAGCCTGCCCGGGCCGAGGTCGAAGCCGAGCCGAAGCCGAACGGCCACGCGAGATCTCCTCGTCGCGCCGGGCCCTGGCCCCGATCGCGCGACTTGCAATGAGGCTGAATGCGGCGTCTGGCTCGACGGGCTTCCTCGCGGAGCGCTAGCCTTCGGTCCCGCAAGCTCGCCGTCGAAGTCGGCAGGCCCATCGTGTCGCACGACGCGCACCGGGATCGCGTCTGCGGGCCGCGCGCGAGGCGAGCGAGAGGCCGGAGGCCCCTCCCGATCCCTGCCCTGGCCCGCCCCGAGAAGGGCTGCGATGGCGAGGCGTCCCCTCGCATGGGAGGGCGAGACCTCCTCTCCGGGGGAGTCCGGGGGGGGGCCGCAGCAGAGAGGCATCATCTCGAATGGAGAGGTATCCGACCGTGTCCGAAGGAATCCGCATCCACGACCTGGGCCAGCCGGAGTACTCGGAGGCCGGCGCCGCGGCGATCGCCGCGATCGACGCCCTGGACTTCGACTTCACGACCGAGGCGATCGTGGCGGCCGCAAAGGCCGAATGCGACGTCCCCTTCTTCGAGGACGAAGGCGTCCTCGCGCGGCTCGAGGAGTATCTCGAGGCCGTCCGCGCCGACCCGGACTACAGCCGGATGGGCCGCTTCCAGGTCACCCAGTATACGAAGAGGCACCTGATCCAGCGCAGCCGACTCGAAGCGCTCTACGCGGCCCATCCGGAGATCGAGGACGTCGAGATCGCGCGGCCGCTGATCATCGCAGGACTGCCCCGCTCCGGCACCACCCATCTCCTCAACCTGATCTCCGCCGACGAGCGACTGCGCTCGCTCCGCTACTGGGAGTCGCTCGAGCCGATCCCCAGCCTCGCGGCGCAGCGCGGCGACGCCGAGGACGATCGTCGTCGGAACGGCCTGGGCCAGCTCGCGATCCAGGACACGATGATGCCGCTCTTCAAGAACATGTACGACGTCGACAACGAGGGCATTCACGAGGAGGTGGAGCTCCAGTACATGGACATGTCGACCCTCCTCATGGCTGCGATGGCAATCGTCCCGGAGTGGATGGAGCGCTACTTCCAGAGGGATCAGCGACCGCACTACGCGTTCATGAAGCGTGCGATCAAGGCCCTTCAATGGCTGGAGCCCCGGGAACGCTGGGTGCTCAAGAGCCCTCAGCACCTGGCCTTCATCCCGGCGCTCGTGGAGACCTTTCCCGACGCGACCTTCGTCGTGACCCATCGCGACCCGGCCGCGGTCTTCAGCTCCTGGGCCACCATGTTCACCTATGCGGCGCGCTTCTCCCGATCGCCCGTGCGTCCCCGCTACTGCGCCGACTATGCCGGACACATGATGAAGCTCCAGCTCGACGCGCTCGTCCGCGATGCCCGGCATCTTCCCGAGGACCGGACGGAGCACGTCTACTTCCAGGACTTCATGGCCGACGACTTCGGAACGCTCGGCAGGATCTACGAACGAGCGGGACTCGACCTCGATGCGCGAACCCGGGCCGCGATGGAAGGCTACATCGCCGATCATCCGCGGGGACGTCACGGAAAGATCCTGTACGACCTGAAGACGGACTTCGGCATCGACCTCCGGGACGTCCACCAGGATTTCGCCCGCTACATGAAGGCCTTCCCCGTCCAGCCGGAGCGACCGAACGAGTAGAGGCGCTCTCGGACGGCTCCGTGCGCGATTACGGCCGGCCTCAGGTCATTCTCGAGATCACGTCCTCTGCGTATCGATGGATGCCGTCGATCTTCTGGTCGAGGTCGTCGGTCAGCCCGTGATAGAAGGCCCAGGGCATCGTGAGAATGTGGGTCACTCCGCCGTCGCCGAGACGTTGGTAGCCATCGACGTCGTGCGCATCGCTCGCGCTGGCCATCACCTCGAAGGACGGGTCCCGACCGAGCTCTCGACGATGAGCTCGAACCTTCTCGACGCACTCCAGGATCTCCGCGCTCGTCTGGAGATCCGAGAGCCAGCCGTCGTTCCGGGCGGCGCGCTTCAGCGCGAGATCGGAGATGCCCCCGACCCAGACGGGGATCGGCGCCGTCGGAACGGGAGGCGTCATCTTGAGTCGGTCGAATCGATAGAACTCGCCCTCGTGCTCGATCATCTCCCCACTCCAGAGCTTCCTCATCACCTCGAGCATCTCGTCGGCTCGGGTACCCCTGCGTCGGAAGGACTGCCCCACGAGCTCGAACTCCACGTTCGACCACCCGACTCCGATCGTCAGCGTGACCCGGTCGTTCGACATGGCAGCGGCCGTCGCGATCGACTTCGCCGCCAGGAAGGGGTTTCGCATGGGCAGCACGAAGACGTTGTTCGTGAAGCGAAGCCTCTTCGTGACCGCGGCGAGAGCGCCGATCACGACCCAGGGATCGGGGAACTCCGTGGTCTCGTCGTATCGTCGAGAGCCGTCCTCGGTATAGGGATAGGGCGTGTCGAGCTTCTCGGGATACACGACGTGGTCCGAGAAGGCCATCGCCTCGAAGCCGGCCTCTTCGGCCGCGATCGCGAGCGGAATCAGATGGCCGGGAGGCTGGAAGGCGCCGGAAATCACGAACTTCATTCTCTGGAGCTCCTGGACGCACCGCGTCCGCTCGATGTGGCTTCGGTCGGCGAGCGAGCGCTCGGCTTGAAGAGGACGAGGGTCTCGCCGTCGAGATCCTCGAAGGTCGCCTCGACCGGCATCCCGATGCGGACGTCCTCCGGAGCGCAGTCGACGAGATCCGTGGTGAGACGGGGCCCCTCCTCGAGATCCACCGCCGCCACGACGAGAGGCAGACGGGATCGCTGCGCCGGGTCGTGCCCCACCCGGTCCACGGTGAAGGCGTGCAGCGTACCGCGACCGCTGGCCTCCTCCCAGGCCCAGTCGTCCGAGAGGCATTGCGGGCAGCGGTTGCGTGGATAGAAGAAGAATCCGTCCCGGGGACAACGCGGCAGGATCAGGCGATGCGCCTTCGCCGCGTCGAAATAGGGCGCGCTGATCGGCGTGCGCCGCGGCATCGGCCTGCCATTCCCGTCGATCGGTTGGGACATCAGGCGCCCTCCAGCACGAGGCCGACATGCGACGCCATCAGCCCCCCGACACCGGTCACGTAGGCCATGTCCGCCTTGCGGAGCTGTACGTCCCCGGCACGCCCCTGGATCTGCGTCATGGAGTCGATCACGTGCGACAGTCCCCCCGCGGCGCCGCCCTGCCCCATGCCGAGCTGACCTCCGTGCGTATTGAGCGGCCAGTCGCCGTCGTAGCGAAGATCGTGCTCGAGGACGAAGCGCCCGCCCTCGCCCTTGGCCGCGAATCCCGCGTCCTCGATCGTGAGGAGGAGCGTGATGGAGAAGCAGTCGTAGAAGGACGCGAGGTCGATCGCTTCGCGACGGGCTCCGGCCATCGCGAAGGCCTGGTCTGCCGCGGGGCGCGCGGGCGTCTGCGTCAGGTTCGGCATGTAGGTCACCGTCTTGTGGCTCACGAACTCGCCGAAGCCCGAGACGAAGACCGGGCGATGCGGCGAGCGCTTCGCCCGCTCGGGGGTCGTCATCACGAGGGCACCGCCCCCGAAGCAGGGCATCACCATCTCCAGCAGATGGATCGGATCGGCGATCATCGGTGAGGCGAGCACGTCGTCGATGGTGATCGGCTTGCCGCGGAAGACCGCCTTCGGGTTCTTCTGTGCATTCTCGCGCTCGTCGACCACGACCTTCGCGAGCGTCGACGGCTCGACACCGAACTCGGCCATGTATCGGCTCGCGACCATCGCGAAGGAGGGCGTCGCGGCGACGAGACCGTAGGGGATGTCGTACTGACTCTGCGGCGAGCCCCAGGCGTCGCCCATCAGGTAGGCCGGCATGATCATCTTCTCGGGCGAGCCCCCCGCCTCCGGCGGCGGGGGCACCGAGGGCACGAGGATCAGGACCGTCTCGCAGATCCCGACCTCGATCGCGGCCGCGGCCCGCCAGACCATGCCGGCCGAGCTCGCTCCACCGAGATCGACCAGCTCCGCGAAATGCCCGCGGATCCCGAGATACTCGGCCATCGCGAGGGGGGCGAAGAGCGGCGACTCCTGGAGCCCGCCGATCACGAGACCGTCGACCTCGTCCTTCGCGATGCCGGCGTCGGCGAGCGCTTCGGCGGCGAGCTCCGCCGCCGCCTCCATTCCGAACATCGGACGATCCCATTGTCTCTTGGGGGCCCACTCCGTGAAGCCCACGAGAGCGGCAGAACGCTTGGCCATTCAGGAGCTCCTCTGATTCCTCTTTCGCTTTCTCTTCTTTTCTCTCTGCGCGTCCTCTGCGCGTCGACCGCCCCGTCGACAGGACCTCCGGATCCAGGCGAGAAGGCCTGAATCCGACTGCGTCAGACTCTGTCAGACTGCGTCGACCCGCACCGGCAGCGAGGTGAGCCCGCAGGCGAAGGCAGGCGCGGAGATCGGGAGCGGGCCGTCGTCGGCGCGACGCAGCCCCGGCAGCCTGTTCAGGATCGCATCGAACATGCACCGCAGCTCGAGCCGGGCGATGTTCGCGCCCATGCAGAAATGACCGCCGATGCCGAAGGCGACGTGGGGGTTCGGATGGCGCTCGATGTCGAAGTGCTGGGGATCGTCGAAGACCGCCTCGTCGCGATTGGCGGAGGCGTACATCAGCAGGACCTGATCGCCCTCGCGAATCGTCTCGCCATGCAGCTCGACGTCCCGGGTCGCCGTCCGCCGCATGTTCAGGAGCGGGGACACCCAGCGGATCATCTCTTCGATGGCGCTCGGGAGAAGCTCGGGCTGCGCCCGCAGGCGCTCGAGCTGGCCGGGATGCTCGAGCAGGGCGAGCGTTCCCCCGGCGATCACGTGCCGCGTCGTGTCGCTCCCGCCGTTCAGGAGCAGCAACGACTCCGCTGCGATCTCCATGGCGCTCCTCGCGGCCGGTCCCTGATCCGCCTCCTTCACCATCAGCGAGAGCCAATCGTCTCCGAGGGCCCCCCGTCGTTGCTCGACGAGTCCCGCCGCCTCTCCGTAGAAGGAGATCGCCGCCTCCATCCCCTCCTCGGTCTGGTAGCGCGGCCCGCCGCCCATGGCCATCGTGACCTCGGCGATCCGGGCGTACCGTCGCCAGTCCGAGTCATCGAGCCCCAGGGCCTCGACGATCACCCGCACCGGCAGCGGGATGGCGAGCTCGCTGACCAGGTCGAACTCGGTCCGACCCTTCAGCCCGTCGAACAGGTCGTCGACGATTCGCCCGACGCGGGGCGCGAACTGCTTCACCGCTCGCGGCGTGATCTGCTTCGCGAAGACCCGACGGAAGGCCACGTGCCGCGGGTCGTCGCTGTCGATCATCGACCCGCTGCCGTCGGTATTGGGTCGCGAGCCCTGGCCGCTGGCGAATCGACGCGTATCGCGCGAGATCGAGACGATGTCGGCGTGGCGGGAGATGCCCCAGATCCGATTCGTCTCGTCCCAGTAGACCGGGGCGTGCTCCCGCAGCCAGGCGTAGGTCTCCTGAGGATCTCCCTCGTAGAGCCGACGGTCGAGCAGATCGATCTCTCGGAATCGGGAATGATCGGACATGACGTGCCTCTCCGCGTTCGGAACCCGCCTCCGGACGGGGCCTCGATCCTAGCAGCCTGTGGAGCCGGCCCTCGCCCCGGGCGAAGGGCTCCGACGGCCCTCCCGATCCGAGCACGGCGAGCGCTCTGGCACGGGGTCGAGCAGGTGGACGCGGGCGAGCCTGGAGGCCATCTGCCCGGACTCTCGTCGGGATTCGCGAGATGGCGCTCTAGTCGCTCTGCTCGTACTCGGCCTCCTCCTGATCCTGCGGCAGCGGAGTCGCGAAGATCGCTCGCCTGCGCGCATCGCTCGGCGGCGCCGCCTCGTCGGCGAAGCCATTGATGCGGTCGATGAGCCTTCTCAGTCGGCCGACCTTGCGCCGATCGAAATGCAGACGGAGCCGCGGAAGATGGGAGATCTCTCCCTCCTCCTCGGGAAGGGCCTCGGTGCGCTCGATCCGGCCCGACTCGAGGATCCCGGCGAACTCGTCGTTCAGCCGCTCGAGCTGCTCGTCGCTCGGCGCCTCGTGGACACGCAGCACGAGATGCCCCCCGACGAAGCGGCTCGAGTGGTAGTTCCGATAGAAGCCCTCGATCTCCGCGATGGCGTCGTCCACCGAGTCGGTGACATGGAGCAGGTTCAGATCGTCGGCGGAGATGAGGCCCCGCTCCGACAGGTGCGTCTCCACGTACTCGAGCCACTCGCGCCAGTACGTTCCTCCCGGCTCGTCCACGAAGACCACGGGGACCATCTCGCTCTTGCCCGTCTGGACGAGCGTCAACGCCTCGAAGCCCTCGTCGTGGGTGCCGAAGCCGCCCGGAAAGAGCACGATCGCGTGGGCCTCCTTCACGAAGACCACCTTGCGCGTGAAGAAGTAGCGAAAGTTGATCAGCTTGGGATCGCCGGCGATCACCTCGTTGGCGACCTGCTCGAAGGGCAGGCGGATGTTCACGCCGAAGGAGGAGGCGCGGCCCGCGCCACCCTGGGCCGCGCCCATGATCCCATCGCCCGCTCCCGTGATCACCATCCAGCCCTCGCGGACGATCTTCTCCGCGAAGGCCCGGGCATGGACCCAATCAGGATGCTCGGAGGGCGTTCGGGCGCTTCCGAAGACGGCGACCTTGCGGAGATGGGAGTAGGGCTTGAAGACCCGGAAGGCGTGACGCAGCTCCTTGAGGGCGCTGTTGACCAGCTTCAGCTCGGCCCGGGACGTCCCGTCCCGGAGCAGATGGACGCCCGTGACGAGGATCTGCCGGACGAGCTCCAGGTCCTCGTCTTCGGTCTCCTCCGGGCGAGCGGCCTCGAGGAGCGCCTCGAGCGAATCGTTCAGGTCGGGTTGACGAAGCTGGTAGCGACGGCGGGGCGGCGAGGACATGGAGGCGGAGGATAGCGGGAACCGCCGACGCCGATGCCCGAAGTCCTTCGGCACTCGGAATCAGGCTCGTCTCTCGGCCTCAGACGTGGAGTCCGGTCTCGAGAAGAGTTCGGTCCACCGCCCGCCAGACCTCGCGCTCGGCGTTGAAGCTCAGGTGGGATCCGGCGTACCAGACGATCTCCGGCTCCTCCCAATGCCGCCAGAGGTCGCGGACCTGGTCGGGGGGCACCAGTCGGTCCGCGTTGCCGCTGAAGATCAGACGCCCCTCACGCGGCACGCGCGGCTCCAAAGCCAACGGCGAGACGACCCCCATCACCTGCGATGCCCGGCCGAAGTCGAGACCGCGATGAATCGCATACTGGATCTGGTGCGCCGCCCCGTGCCGTCGGAGCATTCGCGGCACGTCGGCGAGCGGAATCCCGGCGATCGCACAGGCGAGCCCGTCCGCGAGACTCACGAAGTTCGCGGTCGTGTAGCCGCCGAGCGAGAGGCCGAAGGCGCCGACGGAAGGCGCCTCCTGGGTCCGGATCCAGGAGAGCAGCCGCCGCATGTCCCAGACCGCCTGGGCCTCGGCGTGGAGGGTGTCGACCATGTCGATTCCCAGGAAGCCCGTACCCGAGTGCCAGCCGAGGCGGCGCGGGCCATGGAGGGGCAGCACGGGGATCAGGACGTTCAGCCCGTTGCGGTGGAAGAAGCGCCGGAACAGGCCGACGTCGATCCGGGCGTGACCCATCCGGTAGCCGTTGGTCGCGATGATCCAGGGGCGCGGCGCGCCCGGATGACGCAGCACCCAGGCCCAGCCGTCGCGACAGGGCTCGTAGCCCAGCCAGCGCTCTCGTCCGGGCTCTCCCTCGGCCGGCGCGTAGCCGCTCTCGAAACGCAAGACCTCGATCTGCCGACCTGCGGCCTCCCGGAGCCGGATCTCCGGATCGACGAGCTCGGGCGGCGCGGCATGGTAGGCCTCGGGCTTCTCGAGGAGGCCTTCGCGCTCGAATCGGGCGTGCAGCCGATCCAGCTCGTCGATCACCCGCTCGAGCGTGCCGTCGAGGGCGAAGCCGGAGGGGCCCCACTGCTCGAAGCCGAGGATCGCTTCGTCGAGGGCGACCTTGACGGCGAGGCCGGGCGTGGGCGCGGGCACGGGAACGCCCTCGTGGTGGGTCTCGAGCTGAATGGCCGTCCGTCCCGCGCCCCAGGCGGCCGCGAGGGCGGTCGCGGCCAGCAGGAAGAAGGACGCGAGTCCCAATCCGATTCCGTAGGGCAGCGAGAGCAGGACGCCGGCGAGCCCGGCGATCGAGGCGGTCTGGTTGATCCGGTTATCCCCGGGCCAGACGAGCTGGGAGACCCCGGCCGAGAGGAAGGCGGCCCCCACGACCCACGGCGGGATCGAGGCCAGGAAGCCCAGGGAGGTCGCCGTCGAGATCCAGACGTAGCCGGCGATCAGATTCAGCCAGGCCCACTTCGACCAGCGCGGTTGCTCGAACATCAGGCGGCCTTCCTTCCTGGCCCTCGCCCCATCGTCTCGTCCCCTCGGAGGCTCGCCCGCCCGACGACCGACCGACGGACCGCTCCCGATCCTAACCGATCCCCGTCTCGCTGGCGCCGACCGGGCGGTCGGGCGGGACGGACCGATCCGCAGCGGTCGCGCGCCGACCAGAGCCCGTCGAGAGCCCGTCAGGACAGGCGGTCGGAGCGGTCGGCCGGGTGATCTGTCGCCCGACAAAGACGTCTCAGCTGCCCGTCCTGACGATGCTTTTCGGACTTCTGACGCCTGCGACGAAGCGCGACGGACAAGACCGACAGAGAGTCCTCGACGCGAGGGGGCTTGCTACGTTCGGACGCGGACGCGATCCAGCGAAGGGGGGCGGAGGGCGGAGTGCGGGAAGTCCACGACCAGGACGAGACGGTCCTTCGACGCGCACGGGGACCGGCACGCCTGCTGCGCCTCGTCTTCCCGATCCTCGTCTCGATCCTCCATTCCGGGGACGCCCTGGCCCAGGGCGCGCGGCTCGAGGCCGCGCTGCCCTCCGCCGTAAAGGCGGGCTCGGCGTCGCGAGCGGCGCTCGAGGCAGACGCGGACGCGGGCTCGGATCCCCTGCTCGCCATCGAGAACGCCCTGGCCGACGCCCGCCTCCGTCAGCAGGCCCTGGAGCAGGCCCGACAGAACGAGAGCGAGGCCGCGCCGGACCAGCCCTCGCCCAGCCGCGAGCTCGCCGACCGTCTCGTGCGGGTCCTCGAGCAGCGACGCGACGCACAGATCCGGACGAACGAGCTGCTCGCCGGCCGGGAGGCCATCCGATCCGTCCTGGCGCGCGACCCCCGCGAGCTCTTCGGTGTCCCGCCTCCCTTCCCCGTTCCCCTCCTCGACAACGTCCGCCAATCCTGGCGCCGCGAGGTCGAGCAGGAGGCCCAGCAGCGCACGGTGCTCGCGGATCGACGGGCGAATCATCGACTGGCGAAGGAGGAGGCAGATGCGCTCGAGAAGGAGCGAAGACGTCTCCGGGACCTGCTCGCGCGGGAGAAGGACGCGGTCGAGCGACTTCGGCTGGAGGCCGGGATCCGTTCCCTGGACGATCGCGTGTCGGTCGCCCGCGAGCGGGTCACCCTCGCCGAGCAGCGGGTCCACAACGCGACGCTCGAGCACGAGATCAAGGAGACGGCGAAGCGACAGGCCCGGGCGGCGCTCGACTGGGTCGAGGCGCATCTCGCGCCCCGCGAGAGCGACCTCGCCGACGCCATCCAGCGTCTCGACCGCGAGCGTCTCGACCTCGACCGGGAGCTGGATCTCGCGCGCTCCGACCTGATCGCTGCCGAGGCCGCTCTGCGCGCCGCCGAGGAGGAGCGCGATCGCCGACGAGAGGAGAGCCCAGGAAGGGCGGTGGAGCTCGAGAGCCGCCGCGCCCGGCTCTCGCATCGGCAGCATCGGGTGGCGCTGCTCAACCAGCAGATCGAGCGGGTCGGGCGCATGCGAACGAGCTGGCAGCATCGTTATGCGGTGCTGGGCGATCGACTCCCGATGACCGACGCGCCGGACTGGCTGGCTCGGGCGGACACGGAGCTCGAGCGGCTCACGCGCAATCGCCGCATCCAGGAGGCCGAGCTCGCCGAGCTGCGCCTCGAGCTCGCCGGTAAGCTTCGCGCGCTCGCGGAGGAGGAGCCGGGCGCCCCCTCCGCTCGGCGTTGGCGAGAGAGCGAGATCGAGGACCTGGAGGGACGGATCAGGCTGATCGGACGGGACCTCGAGTCGCTCGACCGCGGGATCCGGCTCGAAGAGCAGCTGCGCGCGGAGCTCGCCGACCGACTCCGTCGACGCGATCTCGGAGAGCGCATGCGCGGCCTGCTGGCCGGGGCGAGCGCGCTCTGGAGCTACGAGCTCACCACCTCCGAGGATCGCCCGATCACGCCGGGCAAGACGCTGATCGGGCTGCTCGTCTTCGTCGTCGGCTACGCCGCCGCGCGCTTCCTGATGCCGATCACGGCGACGCGACTCTTCCCGCGGCTCGGCTTCGATGCCGGTGCGTCGAGCGCCTTCGCGTCGCTCACCTTCTACGCCCT
>CAYXLY010000115.1:0-11392 GCA_964466005.1 uncultured Spirochaetaceae bacterium
TCGAAGGCGAGGTTCTGGATCGCCACGTTCACGGAGACCCCGACGCCGACGATCGTCCGGACGCCCAGATTGCGCAGCAGCGAGTCGAGCTCCGTCCCCTGGAAGGGCGAGAGTCCGTGGAGGCGGGGGAGCACGAAATCGCTCGTCTCGACGGCGATCTCGGGGACGATCTCCGTGGCGGGCGTGTCCACGAAGAGGGGATGGGGGACGCGTCCCATGTGCTGGAAGAGGCGTGCGTTGGTATTCGCGCCTCGGCCGTCCGGCCGACGCTCGGCCGTACAGTGGAAGATCGCGACTCCGGCCGCCCGGCCCCTTCGCGCCAGCTCCGCGATGACCGGGATCATCCCCTTCCGGGCATTCTCGGCGAGCTCCGGGAGGCCCGAGAGGTCTCCGACCACCCCGCGCTGGCACTCCTGGATCACGAGCGCGCAATGCGTCGGATCGAGGACTTCGTCGAGGTCGAGGGACATCCGCGGAGCTCCTTTCAGAGGCTTCGAGCGCCTCGATTCATCGCCCTCCTCGAGGCGCCTCGTATGGCCCGTGCGCCATGGTGCATGAAGGGTGACGCACGGCGGTGACGCGGGCGGCCTCTCGGGGCCGCCGAGGTCTACTTCCCCTCGAAGTCGGCCTTCTCCTTGGCGGCCATCGCCTTGTAGCCCAGGGTCATGTCGTCCGAGGTGAAGAGCACCGCTGCGCTCGCGGCCTCGAACTGCATGGCCTCTCCGAGGCCTTGCTCGGCCCGGTAGTTGACCGTGCGCTTGATGCCCTGGACGGCGAGCGGCGCGTTCGCCGCGATCTCCTCCGCCAACGCGCGGACGTGGGAGAGGAGATCGTCTCTCGGGACGACCTCCTGGACGATGCCGATCCGGAGCGCGGTGTCGGCGTCGATGCGGCGGCCCGTCATGGCGAGGAGCTTCGTCCAGCCCGCGCCGATCTCCCAGGAGAGTCGCATGTCCCCCCCGGCGTCGATCGAGACGCCCACGCGCGGCTCCGGCAGGGCGAACTTCGCGTCGTCGGCGGCGATTCGGATGTCGCCCATCATGGCGACCTCGAGTCCGGCACCCAGGCAGTAGCCATGGATCGCCATCAGGACGGGCTGGGGCAGGTGGGCGAAGACCTTGAATCGCTCGTGGACCCAGCGGAACTTCTCGTAGTAGTTGCGGACCTTCTCGGCCGGCGAGCGGCCCGTGATCCGGTCCTCGGGCATGCCGAGGTCGACGCCCGCGCAGAAGGCCCGGCCTTCCGCGCGCACGATCACGACGCGGATGGAGTCGTCGAAGCGGATCTCGTCCGCCAGCGCCGTCACCTGACGGGCGGACTCCCAGCTCCATGCATTCAGCTTGTCCGGGTTGTCGAGGACGATGGTGGCGATCTCGCCGTCGCGCTCGAGGCGCATC
The DNA here is from genome assembly GCA_964466005.1 of uncultured Spirochaetaceae bacterium. GTDB lineage: Bacteria > Myxococcota_A > UBA9160 > UBA9160 > UBA4427 > UBA4427. The sequence goes on from CAYXLY010000115.1 coordinate 1,398, forward strand.
AGGACCGGTCGCTCGCTCATGCTGCGACTCCTATTTCTTCTTGGCGTTGGGATCGAAGGGGCCGCGTCCCATCTGCTCGCGGATCGGGACGAACTCCGGCATCAGCATCGCTCGTCTCTGCCAGTTCGCGCCGTCGACGACCAGGGTGTGACCGGAGATGAAGCTCGCGAAGGGGGAGGCGAGAAAGGTCGCGGCCCATCCGAGCTCGTGGGGCTGGCCGACCCGATGGGCCGGGCAGCGGAGGGCCTCGCTCTTGCGGCGATCCGGGACCGAGCGGATGTCTGCAGTCTCGTCGTCGTGCGGAAAGAGCCCTGGGACCAGACCGTTGATCCGGATCCCATAGGGACCCCATTCGACCGCGAGCGTCTCCGTCATGTTCTTCACGCCGGCCTTGGCAGCCGAGGAGTGAGCGAATCCCGGCCCCCCGGTCCACGCGTAGGCGGCGCCGATGTTGATGATGTTGCCCGGAGAGCCCGCCTCGATGTGACGCCGGCCGAACTCCCGGGAGCAGTAGAAGGTCCCGTTCAGCACGATGTCGGTGACCGTCCGCCAGGCGTTGGGGCTCATGTCCTCGGCAGGCACCGGGAAGTTGCCCGCCGCATTGTTCACGAGGCAGTCCGGAAGCGAGAGCTCACGGGAGACCGTGTCGAACGCATCGGCGACCGCCTGCGGATCGCGGATGTCGCAGCCGACCGCGATGCCCCGACCGCCCGCCTGCTCGATGGCCTCCAGTCCCGTCGCGTGGTGCGTCTCGCTTCGAGAGAGGATCGCGACCCGGGCTCCCAGACGCGCGAACTCGACCGCGATGGCCTTGCCGAGGCCGGTTCCGCCTCCGGTCACGACCACGGTCTGTCCCTCGAAGGTCCCCGGCGGCAGGGCGCTCGTGCCGATGGCGGGGGGGTCGGGCAAGCCCATGTCTTCCTCCTCGGTGGGCCGCGGCGGGCCGCAGGATCGAGCCCGCCATGATAGCCTTCCGGCGCGGAGCGCGAGGGGGCCGGATGCGATCGCGCGAGGCGGGCCGCATGAAGGCGGCGCGCGCGCAGGGACGCGGCCTCGCCGGGATTCGAGTCCCGGACGCGAGGAGGCGCGGACGGGACGGGTCGCGGATCGACCCGCGACCCCGCCGAACGGGGCGAGGAGGAGAAGGAGAGGCGATGACAGACCAGCTCATCCGGCTCGAGGTGACCGACGGCGTCGCGGTCTTGACGAACGATCGCCCGGAGAAGCACAACGCGGCGAACGACGAGATGGACGCGCAGCTCTTCGACGCGCTCGACGAGATTCACGGGCGATCCGACGTCCGCGTCGTCTTGTGGCGGGGGGAGGGCCGCTCCTTCTCGTCCGGTCGCGATACCTCGCAGATCGGCGTGCGAAGCGAGGACATCACGGACTTCGAGTTCATCGAGCGGGGGCATCGGCGGACCCAGGCATTCTTCACCCTTCCCGTGCCCCTCGTCGTCGCGATGAAGGGCTGGGTGATCGGAGGCTCCTTCGAGCGCGCGCTGCTCGCCGACATGCGGATCGCAGGAGAGAGCGCCCGGATGATGCTGCCCGAGATCAAGCACGGCGTGGTGCCCGATTCCGGGGGCACGGCTCGCCTGTTCCAGATGGCAGGGCATGGCCTGGTCGCGGATCTCGCGCTCACCGGCCGTCCGATGGATGCGGAGGAGGCCCTCCGACACGGCGTCGTCTCGCGGGTGGTGCCGGACGGGGCGCTCGACGAGACGGCGCTCGAGATCTGTCGCGAGATCGCCGCCCGGGCGCCTCTGGCCGTGAAGATGTTCAGGCGCACCCTGGCCCGCATCGCGCATCCGCTGGCTCAGCAGACGATGCAGGAGGAATCGGTCGCTCAGTCTCTGATCTTCGCCTCGGAGGACTACGCGGAGCTGAAACGGGCGCGAAGCGAAGAGAGACCGCCCCGGTTTCGGGGGCGTTGACTCGACCGGAAGAGGGTCCGAGGGGCCGGAGCCCGCGGAGGGATCGAGGCGGGCCCCGATCGGAGCCGGGAACGCGGACGAGGAAGAGAAGGGGAGCGAGGCGATGGAGAGGGCGACGGGCTCGGGGCGGGAGACGGGAACGCCCGAGGTGCTGTGCGAGGTCCGGGAACGGGTCGCGATCCTCACCTTGAACCGTCCCGAGGCGAAGAACGCGCTGACCATGGAGATGAAGGAGGCGCTCTATGGACTCGTGCGGGAGCTCGAGGACGACTCGGAGGTCGGCTGTCTACTGCTCACCGGGGCGGGCAACGCCTTCTCCGCGGGCGGGGACACCAAGCGCATGCAGAAGGAGGGCAAGCCTCCGGTGATGGAGGATCGCCAGCGTCAGCTCCGCTGGGAGCACGAGCTTCCCAGGATGCTGCATCGCTCGTCCAAGCCGACGATCGCAGCCCTGCCGGGCGCAGCGGCCGGCGCAGCCTGCTCGATCGCCCTCGCGTGCGATCTCCGGATCGCCTCCGAGGAGGCCTTTCTCGTCACCTCCTTCGCTCGTCTGGGATTGTCCGGAGACTATGGCGGGACCTGGTTCCTCACGCAGCTGGTGGGGCCGGCGAAGGCGCGCGAGATCTACTTCACGGCCGATCGCGTCGATGCCGCCAGCGCGCTCGAGCTGGGAATCTTCAACCGGGTCGTGCCGTCGAGCGACCTCCCCGACGAGGCCTTCGGGCTGGCCGCCCGGATCGCTTCGGGCCCGCCGATCGCCCTGCGTTGGATGAAGGCGAACCTGAACCGGGCGTTGGAGGCGGATCTGGAGACCTGCCTCCGCTACGAGGCGGATCGCATGGTGCGCGGCGCGCTGACCGACGACTACACCGAGGCCGTCACGGCCTTCGCGGAGAAGCGACCGCCGCGCTTCACGGGACGCTGAGAGGCTGCTCGAGGGCTCTCCGGACGCCGCCCGGGCGGCGAGTCAGGGTCGGATGGAGTAGCGGGGCGCTCCGGCCCGGGCGTGCTCGGCCAGCTCGGTCTGGATCTCCTGTGCCCACTCGCAGAGCATCGGCCGGGTCTCTCGCGGGTCGATCAGGTCGTGGACGCCGAACTCCTCCGCGCGCGGCATCACGGATTGCGCCTTCGCCATCTCGTCCTCGAGCTCGGCACGCCGCGCCGCCGGGTCGGGCGCGGCCTCGATCTCGCGCCGGAAGGCCAGGGCCACGCCGCTCTCCACCGGCAGGGCGCCGCTCATGGCGCTGGGCCACGCGACGACCGTCGAGCTCGGTCCGAGGTGGAGGCCCTGGGCGACACCGTAGGATCGCCTCACCACGCATGCGAACCAGGGCACCGTCGTCTGCAGGATCGCGAACATCGCATTCATGCCGGCGCGAATGGTGCCCGCCTTCTCCGCCTCGCTGCCGATCATGAACCCCGGCTCGTCGACGAAGGAGACGATCGGGAGATGGAAGAGGTCGCAGAGCTCGACGAATCGCCGGATCTTGGCCGCGCCATCCGCCGTCATCGAGCCGCCGTCGTGATGGCAGTCGTTCGCGAGGACGCCGACGGAGTGACCGTCGACGCGAGCGAGGCCGGTGATCTGGCTGCGACCCCAGCCCGCGCCCATCTCGAAGAAGCTCCTCTCGTCGAGGACGAGCTCGAGCAGCTTGCGCATCTTGAACGCCCGACGGCGCTCTCGGGGAATGATCGACAAGAGCTCTTCGGCGCGGCGACCCGCTCGATCTCCGACGTCGAAGTAGGGCGGGAGCTCGCCGTGATGGCTGGGCAGATAGGAGAGGAAGCGCTGGGCCTGGCGCAGGGCGTCGGCCTCGTCCTCGGCGACGTTGTCGACCATGCCGTTGCGCCCGTGGATCCGGGCGGAGCCGAGCTCCTCCTTGGTGAGCTCCTCCCGGGTCGCGTGGGCGACGACCGCCGGACCTCCGGTCAGCACCTGTGCGGTCTTCTTCGTCATGATCGAGAGGTGCGAGGCGACGAGGCGTCCGGCGGGAAAGCCGGCGACGGGTCCGAGCGCCACGCAGACGACGGGGACCTCCTGCATGGTCTTCATGGCGAGGAGATTCAGCATGGGCGGCTCGGTCCAGTCGTAGCCCGACCGTCCCCGGGCGCCGCCGCCGGTGCCGGCGATCGAGGCGCCTCCCGCCTCGAGCAGCCGGACCAGCGGCATGCGGCGTCGGATCGCGAGCTGCTCGGCGAAATAGCTCTTCTTCAAGACGTTCTGGGAGTAGGCGCCGCCGCGGATCGTGAAGTCGTCTCCGCAGACGACGACGGGACGACCGGCGATGCGACCGCTGCCGAGGACCAGGCCGGTGGGCTCGAAGTCCGACCCGTCCTCCGCCTGGCTCGATCCGGCGATCCGTCCCCGCTCGCGGAAGCTGTCGCGATCGACGAGCGCGTCGATGCGCTCGCGCACGGTGAGACGGCCGCGTTCATGATGCTTCGCGATTGCCTCGGCGCCGCCCATCTCGAGGGCTCGGGCGCGTCGGCGTTCGATCTCGTCGACCTCGGGCTTCCAGCTCATGGCGCGAAATCTATCACAGGGGAACGCGGGAGCGGAGCAGGCTCGCGCGCCGCGCGTGCCCGGCGAGGGCGCTCGATGATAGGATGGACCCCTCGAAACCAGGCAAAGGGGCGGCATCGTGGAGATCGCGAACAGGAACATCGTGGTGACCGGCGGCGGAAACGGCATCGGTCGGGCGCTCTGCGAGCGATTTGCCGCCGAGGGAGCGCGTCGGGTGACGGTCGTCGACCTCGACGAGGACGGAGCGCGCGCGGTCGCCGACCGGATCGGAGGCAGCGCGAGGCGGGTGGACGTGGGGAGCCGGGAGGAGGTGGTCGCTCTCGTGCGGGAGGTGGAGCGCGAGGTGGGGCCGATCGATCTCTTCGCCTCGAATGCCGGGATCGCGATTCCGGGCGGACCGGAGGTCTCCGTGGACGCCTGGCAGAAGATCTGGGACGTCAACGTGATGGCGCACGTCCATGCGGCCCACGCCGTCCTGCCCTCCATGCTGGATCGCGGTGAAGGCTACCTGCTGAACACGGCCTCGGCGGCCGGTCTGCTCTCCCAGATCGGATCGGCTCCGTACGCCGTGACCAAGCACGCAGCGGTCGCCTTCGCCGAGTGGCTTTCCATCACCTACGGAGATCGCGGCATCCGCGTCTCCGCGCTCTGTCCGCAGGCGGTGCGGACCGCCATGACCGCGGACATGGAGAACGGGGGCGTGGCTGGCGTCGACGGGATGATCGAGCCGGAGGAGCTCGCCGAGGTGACCGTCCGCGGACTGGCCGAGGAGCGCTTCCTGATCCTGCCCCACGAGAGCGTCCGGGGGTACTACGAGCGCAAGGGGCAGGACATCGATCGCTGGCTCGCGGGAATGCGGCGCCTGGCGTCGCGGTTCGGAGAGGACGCGATCTGACCCCCCGTGAGGGCGGTGGATCGCGCGAGGAGGCGGGTCGCGCGGAAGGCGACCGAGCCCCTTTACTTGTTACAAGACGCCGCGTATCGTTATTGGTCGAGCGAAGAGTGGAGGCATGCCCATGGATTTCGAGCTGTCCGAGGAAGAGCAGGGCTTCGAGAAGGAGGTCGTCGCATTCCTGGAGGCGAACGCCTCGCCGGAGGTGATGGACGACAATCCCGAGCATCTCTCCCAGACGGTGGAGACCCCGGCCAAGCGCGCCTTCATGCGCAAGCTCGCCGAGCAGGGATGGCTGGGCATGTCCTGGCCGAAGGAGTACGGCGGACAGGAGCGGTCGGGCATCTACGACTTCCTGCTCACCGAAGCGCTCTCTCGTTTCGGCGCGCCACAGCCCGGCAAGGGCGTCGGGATCGTCGGCAAGACCATCATCCGTCACGGCAACGACGAGCTGAAGAGCTATTTCCTGCCGCGCATCATCCGGGGAGAGATCGAGTTCGCGATCGGCTACTCCGAGCCCCAGGCCGGCTCGGATGCCGCGGCGATGCAGCTGAAGGCGATCCGGGACGAGGAGCGCGGGGGCTGGGTCCTGAACGGACACAAGATCTGGACGACCTCGGCTCATTTCGCGGACTGGTACTGGGTCGGGGCGCGGACCTCGGAGCACAAGCACAAGGGGATCACGCTCTTCCTGATCCCCATGAATCACGAGGGCTTCGAGATCCATCCGACCCATACCATCGGAGACGAGAGGACGAACGAGGTCTTCTTCAACGACGTCTTCGTGCCGGACTCCCACGTGGTGGGGCAGGTCGGCGAGGGCTGGACCTATATCTGCGAGGCGCTCGATCTCGAGCGCTTCGCGATGCTCCCGGTGGGCCCGGTCGAGATGAAGCTCGAGGGCCTCGTTCGGTACGTGCGCGAGGAGACCCTCGATGGCGAGCCCCTCGCCGAGGACCCGGTCGTCCGGCAGAAGCTCGCCCGGCTCGCCGCCGATCTCGAGGTGGCTCGAAAGCTGCAGCGGAAGGTGATCAGCGAGGCCCTGAAGGGCCGCGTGCCGACGGTGGAGGCGGCGATGTACAAGCTCTGGCAGTCTCAGCTCGGGCAGCGCATCGCCAACCTGGCGATCGACCTGATCGGCCCGGATGCGCAGCTGAAGCCCGGCCAGGAGGAGGCGCCGGTCAACGGCCGCTACGAGCGCTCCTATCGCTATACCGTCGTGGACACCATCGGAGGCGGAACCTCCGAGGTCCAGAAGAACATCATCGCGCGCCGGGGCCTCGGCCTCCCCAAGAATTTCTAGAGCGGAGAGCCCGAGACCCTTGACGGACGCAGACCGCAGCAGCGCAGGGAGCTCGCCGAGAGGCATGCTCGACGGGATCACCGTCCTGAATCTCGGAAGCGTCGGACCTGCCGCGCGCGCGGCCCGCTCGCTGGCCGACTACGGTGCGCGTGTGGTCCAGATCGCGCCGGTGTCGAAGAAGGGCGGGCTGCAGACGAAGCCCGTCTACCATACCTACGGCGCAGGCCGCGGCTTCGAACGGATGCGGATCGATCTGAAGTCCGAGCCGGGTCGCGAGGCGCTCTTCCGGTTGGCCGAGAAGTCGGACGTCGTGATCGAGTCCTACCGGCCGGGGGTCGTCGATCGGCTCGGGATCGGCTGGGAGTCGATGCGAGCCCGGAACCCGCGGCTCGTCTACTGCTCGACCTCCGGCTACGGGCAGGCGGGCCCGGCCTCGAGCTGGGCGGGGCACGACATCAACTACCTGGCGATGTCGGGGTTTCTCGCCTGCAGCGAGCCTCGAGCGGATGGGGGCCCCCCGATCCCGGGAGCGACGGTCGCGGACAGCGCCGGAGGCGGCATGCATGCGGTGCTCGCGATCATGGCTGCGCTGGTGAGGCGGAGCATGACGGGAGAGGGCGCCTATCTGGACGTGGCGGCAGCCGAGGGAGTGCTCTCCCTCATGTCGCTGTCGATCGATCAGTACCTGGCCGAGGGAGAGGTGGCCGGTCCCCGTCAGGTGCTGCTGACGGGGCGTTATGCCTTCTACGACGTGTACGAGACCCTGGACGGAAGATGGATCTCCGTCGGCGCGATCGAGCCGCATTTCTACCGCAACCTCTGCGAGCGGCTCGGCCTGCCGGAGTACGCCTCTCATCAATACGACGACGCCAGACAGGACGAGATCCGGGCGGCCTTCCGATCGGCCTTCTCGAAGCGCACGAGAGACGAGTGGGCGGCGGAGCTGGCTCCGAACGATACCTGCGTCGCCCCGGTGCTCACGATTCCCGAGGTCGTCCAGGATCCGCATTGGCGCGCCCGCGACGTCTTCATGGAGGCGGAGCTGGCGGAGAGAGGTGTCTTCGAGCAGGTCTCGCCGATCCTCGCCGGTGGCATCCGGAGCCAGCCTCGCCACGTGGTGAGGTCCGCGGACGAGACGGACAGCGAGGCGCTCCTGACGGAGGCCGGACTGTCGTCCGAGGAGATCGCGACACTGCGCGCCGAAGGCGCCATCGAATAGCTCGGAGTCCGAGGGCTCCGACGAAGAGCAACGGAGCCCGTCATCGGGCTCCCTCGAGGAGGATGAAGCATGACCGCGCAGTCGGCCGAAGACCTGCCGGAAGAGGTCCAGTCGTGGATCGGGCAGGAACGGTACACGGAGCAGACGACCTTTCCGATCGAGATGGGCTACGTCTACACGACCCTCTCGGCCACGGAGAACGGCAATCCGCTCTATTGGGACGAGAAGGTGGCGGAGGAGCTGACGGGTGGCCCCATCACGCTTCCCACGATGGTGTCGGCCTGGTTCCGCCCCCATCACTGGTCGCCGGGCCGGACCGAGCCGGCGGTTCCGCTGCAGCTCCACTTCGATCTGAAGGATCGTCTCGACCTGCCCGAAGCCGTGATGAGTGACAACTCGATCATCTTCGGGAAGCCGATTCGACCCGGTGACGTGCTCACGACGACGCAGATTCTCTACTCCGTCTCTCCTCTCAAGAAGACGAAGCTCGGGACGGGTCGATTCTGGGAGTTCGGCGTGAAGATCACGAATCAGCACGGCGAGCTCTGCGCGGAAGAGCGCTACACCGGCTACGGCTACAACAGGAGCTGATGAAATGACCGACGTGAACGAGCTTCTCCTGGGCGACGTGAAGGAAGGCAGCCAGCTGCCGGTGCTCGAAAAGGACGTGACGCCCGTGACGGTCGTGCTGGGAGCCATGGCGAGCCGAGACTGGCGTCCCCAGCATCACGACTACAAGTTCGCGGTGAACAACAACGGCGTGCAGGACATCTTCATGAACACGCCGAATCTCGCCGCGTGGTTCGAGCGCTACCTGACCGACTGGACGGGTCCGAAGGGCCGTCTGGGCCGGATCCGGTTCCGCATGAAGGACTCGGTCTTCCCCGGAGATCGGATGCATTTCTCCGGCGAGGTGACCGGAGTCGAGTCGATGGGCAACGGCGTGGGCTGGCTCGAGGTGTCGATCAGCCTGACCGCGGGCGACAAGAGCTGCGTGGGCTGCGAGGCGAAGATCGCCGTGCCGGAGACGCCGGAAGGCAACCCGTGGTCGCTCGAGGGCGAAGACTGGAAGCCCTGACCATGGACCTCGACTTCAACGAAGAGCAGGAGATGCTGCGCGAGATGGTCCGGGGGCTGTGCCAGGAATACTGCCCCCTGGAGACCGTGCGCGCTCTCGAGGACGATTCGAAGGGCTACCCCGACGAGCTCTGGAAGCGGCTCGGCGAGCTCGGCATCCTGGGCATCCTGATCCCGGAGGCCTACGGGGGCCAGGCGCAGTCGCTCATCGAGGCAGCGGTGGTCTACGAAGAGTTCGGAAGGGGGCTCGTGCCGACCCCCCATTTCGTCTCTTCCGTGCTCTCGGCGAGAGCCCTGCTCGAGGGCGGAAGCGACGCGCAGAAGGCGGAGTGGCTGCCGCGAATCGCCGCCGGCGAGGCGATCCTGTCCCCCGTCTGGCTCGAGCCGCGGCATGGGTACGGTCCGAAGGGCGTACAGATGCGGGCGACGCTCGACGACGGCGATGCGATCCTGACGGGCACGAAGCTCCATGCGGTGTTCGCCAGCGCCGCGGACCGATGGGTCGTGCTGGCCCGCACCGGAGACGGGCCGGAGGAGGTGGATCTCTTTCTCGTCGATCCGAAGACGCCGGGGATCAGGCTCTCCCAGCGACGGAATCTCGGCTCCGAATCCACCTTTCGGGTCGACTTCGAGAACGTGCGGGTTCCTCTCGAGAGTCGCATCGGACCGGCCGGCAGCGGCTGGTCGACATGGGATCGCGTGATGTACGAGGGCGTCGTGCTGGCCGCGGCCCAGGCTGCTGGAGGCGCGAGTCGGGCCGTCGAGATGACCGTGGTGTATGCCAACGAGCGGCAGCAGTTCGGCAAGCCGATCGGAGCCTTCCAGGCCCTCTCGCACTCGCTCGCCGATGCGGCGACGGCGATCGAAGGCGGGACGACTCTCGTATACGAGGCCGCCTGGGCGCACTCCGAGGGCAAGGACATCTCGAAGCTCGCTCCGATGGCGAAGCTCTTCATGGGGCAGGCCTTCCGGGACGCGACGGCGGCGTGTCAGCAGGTCTGGGGCGGCGTCGGATTCACGATCGAGTACGACATCCAGCTCTA
>CAYXLY010000116.1:0-11352 GCA_964466005.1 uncultured Spirochaetaceae bacterium
GGGGGGACTCGTCTCGGCCTTCGTGACCTGGGCCGTCTGGACGACGCTCGTCTGGCTGATCGGCGTCAAGATCTTCGATCACAGCTCCGACTTCGAGGAGCTCCTGCGAACGCTCGGCTTCGTCGCGGCCCCCCAGCTCCTCTACGTGCTCGCGGTCGTGCCCTTCGCGCCTTGGCGACTGCTGGTGGGAGTCGTCGTCCTCGCGATGACCGTCGTGGCGTTCGTGCGAGCGGTCCGCCACGCCCTCGACGTCGACACCGGAAGGGCGCTCCTGGTCGCCGCGCTAGCGGCCGGCGCCCAGTTCCTGATCGTGGCCGCCTTCGGCCTCGTGGCCTAGGCACCGCCGATGCGTCGGCGCCGACCCGGCTCGTAGCGAAGGGCCTGGATGCTCGGGAACTCGTTCTCCAGCCTGCATTTCGCGGTGAGGCCGCGGGTCGTCTCCCGGATCCTGGGGCAGGTCCTGGTCGCCCTGGCCTTGTTGACCGTCGTCCCTGCCCTCGTCTCGCTCCTCGACGGACAGGGACGGATCGCCCTTCGCTACGGGCTCGTGATCACCGTGCTGGGCGGAGTCGGATGGCCTTGCGCGCGGGCCCGCTGCAGCGAGGAACTCCAGGCCAACGAAGCGATGGTGGTGTCGGTGCTCGCCTTCCTGCTCGCCGGAGCCGCCATGGCCTATCCACTGGCCGGCTACGGGCTCGATCCGATGGACGCCTTCTTCGAGGCGCTCTCCGGCGTGACGACGACCGGACTCTCGACCCTCGAGAGCGTGGAGCCCCATCCCCGTGCCTTCCTCTTCGGACGGGCCTGGCTCCAATGGGTCGGAGGCCTGGGGGTCGTCGTGCTGGCGCTCGCCTTCATGATTCCTTCCGGCACCGCGGCCCGAAGGCTGGGCTTCGACGACCGGGAGGCCTCCGACTACGTCGGGAGCACGCGCAATCATGCCCGCCGACTGCTGCTCACCTATGGAGCGCTCACGCTCGTCGGAATCGTGCTCGGCATCGCCGTCGGCATGGACGGCTTCACCGCCCTCGCCCACTCGCTGAGCGCGGTGTCGACCGGAGGCTTCTCGACCTCGGACACCAGCCTGGCCGAGCTCTCCTGGGCCCAGCGGAGCGTGACGATCCTGCTCTGCCTCGCCGGAGCCGTCTCGTTCTCGGCCTACTACCGGCCTTCCCCGCGGAGGCTGCTCCGGGACGCGAGGCTGTGGAGCCTGCTCGTCCTGGTCGCGCTGGGCGGGCTCGCACTGGGTGGCGTGATCGAGGCGACGGGATCCCATTCGGGCTGGAGTGCATGGGGGCAGGCAGCCTGGATGGCGGCCTCGGCCCAGACGACCGCCGGCTTCTCGACGATGCCGACGGCCGAGCTGCCCGCGAGCGGAAAGGTCCTGTTGATCGGCGGGATGATCGTCGGGGGAGACGTGGGATCGACCGCCGGCGGTCTCAAGGTGGTGCGCGTGCTGATCGTGGCCCAGCTGGTCCTGGTCCGGGTGCTCCGCGCATCGATGCCGAGGGGGACGCAGCTGGTCCCGCGGATCGATCGCGCCCGGGTTCCGAGCGCGGAGATCGAGGGCGTCGCCGCGCTCGCGCTCGCGATGTCGGGAGTGATCTTCGTCTCCTGGCTCGCCTTCCTGCTCTACGATCACGATCCCCTGGACGCGCTCTTCGAGGTCGTCTCCGCGGTCGGCACGGTGGGCCTCTCCTCCGGGCTGACGGGTCCGGAGCTCCAGCCCCTGCTGAAGGCGGTGCTCTGTCTGGACATGTTGATGGGACGGGTGGAGCTCTTCGCCTTCTTCGTGCTCGTCTTTCCTGGAACCTGGTTGGGACGGAGGCGCTCATGGCGAGAAGAGTGACGTTCATCGGAGCCAGCCCGCTGGCGGTGAAGGCCGCCCGCACCCTCACCGAGCGGGGGCACGAGGTGATCCTCATCGACACGGATCACGAGAAGATCGAGACGCTCTCGGACACGCTCGATTGCGGACTGATCACCGGAGACGGGAGTCGCCCCGCCGTGCTGCAGGAGGTCGGCCCCGAGCAGACGGACTTCCTCTTCTGCGTGAGCGATCGCGACGAGTCCAACGTGCTGGCGGCGCTCGTCGGGCGCTCGCTGGGATTCGGGCGCGTCGTGCCGAAGATCGAGGAGTCCGACCTCGAGCCCCTCTGCACCGAGCTCGGACTCGACGACACGATCGTGCCGGATCGGGAGATCGCCCAGCAGCTCGTGGATCTCGTCGAGGGTCGGGAGACGCCGGCCCTCACGACGGTCGTCCAGTCCGGTCTTCGCTTCTTCGGCTTCGACCTGCCCGAAGGCGTGCGCGCCGGGGCGGACCTCGACCTGCCCGACGGGGCGCGACTCATCGCGCGCACACGGGGCGACCAGTCGGTGCTCGCCGACGAGCAGACGTCCTTCGAGGAGGGCGACCGCGTCGTCCTGATCGTCGAGGAGGAGAAGGTCGACAGCCTGCGCGAGCGGTTCACGCGGGATGGGGACGACTCGGATCAGTAGACGCCCGGGATGATCCGCCAAGGGACGCGGCGGCGATACTCCTCCCAGACCGCGCCGTATTTCTCGGCACACCGACGATCGTCGTCCCGCTCCCGGGTGCCCAGCAGCACCACGTAGTAGAGCGGGTAGAGCCACGGGAAGATCACCGTCGGCCAGCCGAGGGAGAGCGCCAGGCCGCTCGCCATCAGGACCTCGCCGAGATAGTTCACGTGACGCGACACGCCCCAGAATCCGCTGCAGAGAACGACCCGGTCGCCGTCTCCCAACGTCTCCGGCTCGATACGTCCCAGGAACGTCTTCTGGGGATCCCGCTTGAAGACGAATTTCTGCATGTTCGCGCCGCGCGCCAGCGACCAGCCGCTGAAGAAGAGGAGCGTCGCCAGCAGGAAGAGCCAGATCGGAGCGTCTGGATCCGGGAGGTCGGCCGTCGACCAGAGTCCGACCGCATAGAAGTAGGGGTACCAGGTGAGGCAGCCCCAGACCAGCTTGAAGCCGAGCTTCTCGGCGAAGAGATCGTAGGTGTAGAGATGGACCCTCTCGAAGAAGAGGTACTCGCAGACGAACCAGCTGAAGAGCGCCACATGGAGCGCCACCCCGGGATTGGGGCTCTCGGGATGGGTCAGCCAATGATGCGCGGCGAAGGAGAGCAGATTGAGCTCCAGCAGGACCGCGCCCACCAGATAGAGGACCATCTTCGCGTCCGCGCGACCGCCGAACATCTGCGGATTCGCGCGTCGACCGAGGAAGAGATCGGCCGCCAGCGAGCGGCCGGTGCTCGGCGCGGTGAGCACGACCGCCAGAGAGAGCAGGATGCCCAGCGTGCAGGCGCCCGCCGCTCCGGACCACCGATGGCTCCAGAGCCAGTCCCAGGGCACGAGGCCCGCGTAGCCCGCCAGCAGCCAGAGACCGACCGCGACGAAGAGCACCGGCAATCCGTTCAGCCGATAGTGGAGCGGCCGACCGGTCCTCTCGTCCTCGACATAGCCCTCGACGTGTCGCGCCGGCAGCAGCAGATGCAGCCCGAGCAGCCCGGCGAAGACGATCCAGGGAGTCAGGAAGCCCGGCAGGAATCCGTTCATGTCAGATCCTTCGTGTTCGCGGCCATCAGCCGAATCGCCATGCGCCGGGACAGCAGCCGACCGGTGAGCAGAGCCGCCAGTCCGTTCATCCATCCCGGAACGACCCTCGGTCCACGCCCGAGCGCGTCGAGGGTCCGGGAGACCACCACCTCGGGATCGAGCGTGCCCGGGGCCTCCCGGGTCGAGGTCCCGGCATAGCCCGGCGTCCGGATCGCGCCGGCACACGACACGAGGACGTCGACGCCGTCTCCCCGCAGCTCACCCCAGAGCCCCTCGCCCAGGGTCGTGTTGAATGCCTTGCTCGCGGCATAGCTCGCGATCCGGGGCGAGCCCTGCAGCCCGGAGAGCGAGGACATCAAGATGACGCCTCCGCGGCCGCGAGCGCGAAGCGCCGGGGCCAGACGGCGCACGAAGAGGACCGGCCCCCGGACGTTCACGTCCACGACCTGCGACAGGGAGGCCTCGGGGAGATCGAGAAAGGATCCGACCGGCGCGAAGGCCGCGTTGTAGACGAGCAGCCCGAGCTCCAGACCGGAGCTCGCCTCGTCCAATGCAGGCCCCAGCTCCGGATCGCCCATGTCGATCGCGAGGCATCGCGTCTCGACGCCGTGCTGCGCCTCGATGCGTGAGGCCACGTCCGCCAGCACCTCGGCTCGTCGCGCCATCAGCAGGAGGTTCAGGCCGCGCGCCGCGAGGGCTTCGGCGAAGGCGGCGCCGAGGCCTTCCGACGCCCCGGCGATGGCCGCCCATGGCCCGTAGCGATCGCTCCAGTCTCCACTCGTCCCAGCCACGGCTCCCACCATAGCCGACCGACGCGCGGACTCATGGGGCGAAGCATGGGGCTGGATCTGGGTAGAGCAGGAGGGCGGCGACACGAAGGCGGACGGAGTCTCGTCCGTCCCGAAGGCCGGATCACTCTTCCTCGGACCCGTCTGCCTCGTCGTCCTCCTCGAAGTAGTAGACGCCCCATTGGCCCGAGGTCTCCGACACCGACAGGCGCAGCCTCTCGATCTGCGTCCTGCCGAAATGCTCCGCGATCCGACGTTTCAGCTCCCGGCCGATCCACGTGGCGAGGTTCTCGGCCGAGGTGTTGTTGATCGGGAGCACATGGATCTCGTCGCTCGGCGCGAGATAGCGGGCTCCCCGGTACACGACCTCCGTATGGCCGTCGTCCCGAGGCGAGATCTCGAGCTCGGGATGGTTGCCCGGCACCAGCCAATGCTCGTCGAGCCAGTCGCAGAGCTCGCGGATCACGGGCTTCACGAGGATGAAATCGATCACGATCCCCTTGTCCGTGAGCAGACCGCCGATCTCCGCATCGACGTGGTAGTTGTGCCCGTGGAGCCGCTCCTTGCTCCCGTCCGGAAAGATCAGGAAGTGGGCGCAGGAGAACTTGAAATACTCCTTGTGCATGTGAATCGCCCAGCGTTCCATGAATCCTCCCTGACTGCCTGTCTGACTGTCTGCCCGACTGCCCGAGCCTCTACCGACCGACGTTCCCGCGGCTCTGCCCGGCGGTCCTGCTTCGCATGGACCTCGAGGCGACGCAAGAGCGACCACCGGGGACCGCGTGGACCTCCGGGCGACCCGAAGCCGACGATCGCGGATCGCGCCCCGGTCGCAGTACGTCGCGACACGACGTGCGAACGTATCACAAGCCTGACCGGCCCCGACGCCTTGACCGGTCGCCCGGGAGCACGGAAGCTCCGGTGATGTCTTCCTCTTCGGATCCGTTCCCCGGTCCGTCCGATCCCCGGGCTCCGGGCGCCCGACCCCCGGAGCCTATCCCCCGGATCCTGGGTGTCCTGAACGTCTCTCCGGAGTCCCACGTGACGGAGTCGATCGCCTCGACGGCCGAGGAGGTCGTCGCGCGAGGCCGGATGCTCCGGGAGAACGGAGCCGCGCTGATCGACCTCGGCGGTCGTTCGATCAGCCCCGACGTGCCCATGATCGGAGACGACGAGGAGCAGGCCCGCCTTCTGCCCGCCCTCGCGCTGCTGAAGAAGGACGGTCTGCGGGTCTCGATCGACACATGGAGCCCGGCGACTGCGCGAGCGGCGCTCGAGCGCGGCGCCGACGCCGTGAACTTCACCGGCGCGCGGATCGACCCGGCGATGCTCGAGGCCGTCGCCCTGCGAGGCGTCCCGCTCTTCCTCACCTTCATGCCCTATGGCGACGCCTACGCCATGCGGAAGGCGCGCCCCGCGCCCGTCGGCATCCCGGCCATTCTCGATCATCTCGGCCCCCGGGTGGAGGAGGCCCGACGAGCCGGCGTCGGGGAGGTCGTGATCGACCCGAATCTCGGGATCATCCACGCTTCGACCGACGAGCTGACCAAGATCCATCTCCAGCTGGAGATCGTCTGGCATCTCGACTCGCTGCGGGAGCTCGGATGCCCGATCCTCCTCTATGCCGCGCGCAAGCCCGAACGCCTCGCCCGCATCATGATGGCCTCTGCGGTGGTCCATGCGAAGCCGGACTATATTCGAACCCATACTCCCGAGATGATCGAGCAGCTCCTTCATGTCTCCCGAACCGTCTCCCGACCGGCGCCCCCAACGGCCTCCCGACAGGCCTCTCCATGAGATGGCCGCCAGCCGAGCCTCTCCGACCGACGCGGTCGGGATCGCAGGCGACGAAACGCAGTCCGGGAGGCGACCCGACCTGAGCGGTCGGACCGCCGTCGTGACCGGCGCCGCCCGCCGCAACGGTCGCGCCCTCGCGCTCGAGCTCGCGCGCTGCGGCGCCCGTGTCGCCGTGCACTGCCATCACAGCCGGAGCGAGGCCGCGGAGGTCGTGGAGGCGATCCGCGATCTCGGTCGCGACAGCGTGCTGATCGAGGCGGATCTCCTCGATCCCCCGCACGTCGAGCAGGCCTTCGCCGACGCTGCGGCCGCGCTCGGCGGGCTGGACATCCTCGTCAACAACGTCGGCACGATCGTCTGGAAGCGACTCGAGGATCATACGCCAGACGATTGGCGAGCCTGTCTCGACGGCACCCTCTTCGTGACGCTCCACGCGAGCCAGGCTGCGCTTCCTTCGATGCGCGCCAAGGGGTTCGGGCGGATCATCAACATCCTGGACGCCGATGCGGACGACCAGAATCCCGTCCCCTACGCCACGGCCTACAAGATCGGAAAGCGAGCGGCCTGGATGCTCACGAAGACGCTCGCCCTCACCGAGGCGCCGCATGGAATCACCGTGAACGCCGTCTCTCCCGGCACCCTCGAGGACTCGCCGGAGAAGCCGCCCCTCGCACGGATGCCCTCCGGCCGCTACGGCCGCTATGCGGATGTCGCCGCGGCCGTGACCTTTCTGGCGAGCGACGCCGCCGGCTACGTGAACGGAACCCAGGTCAAGGTCTCCGGCAGCTACCTGATCTGAGCGATCCAGCCCCGCCGCATCATTCCGGAGGCGCTTCGGGCGGCGTCTTCGACAGGCCCCTCGAGTGCAGCAGGCCGAAGAGGACCGGCAGCACGATCAGGACGACGAGGGTCGCCGAGACCACCCCGCCGACCATGGGGGCCGCAATCCGCCGCATCGTCTCGGAGCCCGTGCCCGCGCCCCACATGATCGGGAGCAGGCCGATCACGTCGGAGCTCACCGTCATCAGGAGTGGCCGGGCCCGTTCCGTGGCGCCGGCCAGCACCGCCCGCCCGAGGTCGTCGAGACTCTCGAGACGCCCTTCCTCCCGAGCCCGCTCGAAGGCGCGACCGAGGAAGAGCAGCATGATGACGCCGGTCTCTGCCGTGAGACCGGCGACCGCGAGGAACCCGGCGTAGACGGCGACGCTCAGGTCGTAGTCCAGGATCCAGACGAGGAAGATGCCTCCGACCAGCGCGAAGGGCAGGCAGACGAGAACGAGCAGGGTTTCGGAGACCCGACGGAAGTTCAGGTAGAGCAGGAGGAAGATCAGGCCGAGCGTGAGCGGTCCGATCAGAAGCAGCCGGCTCGTGGCGCGCTCCATGTACTCGTATTGCCCGCTCCAACGAAGGGTGTAGCCGGGCGGCAGCTCGACCTCGCGCTCGAGCACGGCGCGGGCCTGCGCCACGTAGCGTCCGACGTCGATCCCCTCGAGATCGACGTAGATCCAGGTATTGGGACGCGCATTCTCGGTCTTGATGACCGGTGGCCCCTTCCGGAACTCGAGGGTGGCGAGATCGGCCAGGGGCACGTGGGCGCCGCTCGGCGTCCGAACCAGGACACGGAGCAGAGCGGTCCTGTCGTCGCGTAGCTCGCGGCTGTAGCGCAGATTCACGGGGTAGCGTTCGAGTCCCTCGACCGTCCGCGTCAGATTCTTCCCGCCGATCGCCGTCTCGATCACCTCCTGGACGTCGCCCACCGTCAGGCCGTGGCGCGCGATCTCCTCCCGATCGATGTCGATGTCGAGATAGTTGCCGCCGGCGGTTCGTTCGGCGTAGACGCTGAGGGTGCCCGGCACGTCTCGCAGGACCGTCTCGATCCGCTTTCCGAGAGTCTGCAGGACCTCGAGATCGGGGCCCGCCACCTTGATCCCGACGGGCGTCTTGATGCCCGTCGAGAGCATGTCGATGCGCGTCTTGATCGGCATCGTCCACGCGTTCGTGAGGCCCGGGAAGGAGATCGCGCGGTCCATCTCCGCGATCAGCTTCCGGGTCGTCATCCCGGGCCGCCACTGCTCGCGTGGCTCGAGCGTGATGATCGTCTCGATCATCGAGAGCGGGGCGGGGTCGGTCGCCGTCTCGGCGCGACCGACCTTGCCGAAGACCCGCTGGACCTCGGGAAAGGTCGCGAGGATGCGATCGGTCTGCTGGAGCAGCTCCCGGGCCTTCGTGATCGAGATCCCGGGCAGCGTCGTCGGCATGTAGAGGAGATCGCCCTCGTCGAGCGGCGGCATGAACTCCGAGCCGAGACGGGTGAAGAGCAGGGCGCCGCCGCCGAGGACCGCCAACGCGATCAGGAGGACCACGAAGCGATGGCGCAGCGCGCCGAGGAGCACCGGCCGGTAGACGCGGAGAGTCAGCCGATTCAGCGGGTTGCGCGCCTCGGGAAGGATCCGGCCGCGGACGAGCCCGATCATCAGGGCCGGCACGACGGTGACCGAGAGGAGCGCCGCGCCCACCATGGCCCACGTCTTGGTCCAGGCCAGCGGCTTGAAGAGGCGGCCCTCCTGCGCCTCGAGCGCGAAGATGGGGAGGAAGGCGACGCTCACGATCAACAGCGAGAAGAAGAGCGAGGGACCGACCTCGACCGCCGCGTCGATCAGGATCTCGCGTCGTGGTCTCTCTCCCTCCTCGTGCTCGAGACGCTTGTGAGCGTTCTCGACCATCACGATCCCCGAGTCGATCATCGTCCCGATCGCGATCGCGATGCCGCCGAGGGACATGATGTTGGCGTTGAGACCCTGGATCCGCATGATCGCGAAGGAGAAGAGGATGCCGAGCGGAAGGATGGCGATCGCTACGAGGGCGCTCCGCAGATGGACGAGAAAGAGCGCGCACACGAGCGCCACGATCAGGCATTGCTGGAGCAGCTTCGAGCCCAGATTCGCGACGGCCCGCTCGATCAGCGGCGCGCGATCGTAGACGGGGACGATCTCCACGCCCTCCGGCAAGCCGTGCGAGAGCTCGGCGAGCTTCGCCTTCACCGCTTCGATCGTATCGAGCGCATTCTCGCCGAAGCGCATCACCACGATTCCGGCGGCGACCTCGCCCTCGCCGTCGAGGTCCGTGAGCCCTCGACGCAGCTCCGGCCCGAGCGTCACCCGGGCCACGTTGCGAAGCAGGATCGGCGTCCCGCTGCGATCCGCGCCGAGCGCGACCGTCTCGAGGTCGCGCACGCTCTCGAGATAGCCGCGACCACGCACCATGAACTCGCTCTCGGCCTGCTCGATGAGTCGGCCACCGACGTCGAGATTGCTGCGCTCGATGGCATGGCGGACGTGGGCGATCGAGAGGTCATAGGCCACGAGGGCATTCGGGTCGACCTCGACCTGGTATTGGCGCACGTGCCCGCCGACGCTCGCGACCTCGGCGACGCCGGGCACGGTCTGCAGCTCGTAGCGCAGATGCCAGTCCTGCAGGGAGCGCAGATCGGCCAGGTCGTGGCGACCCGAGCGATCGACGAGCGCGTACTCGTAGACCCAGCCCACCCCCGTGGCGTCCGGCCCGAGCGAGGGGCTGACGCCCGCCGGCAGCCGGCCGGAGACGAAGTTCAGTGCCTCGAGCACCCGGCTGCGGGCCCAGTAGAGATCGGTCCCGTCTTCGAAGATCACGTAGACGAATGAGAGCCCGAAGAACGAGTAGCCGCGCACGGTCTCGGCGAAGGGGACGGAGAGCATCGCCGTGGTGAGCGGATAGGTGACCTGATCCTCCACGACCTGCGGTGCCTGACCGGGATGCTCGGTGAACACGATGACCTGGACGTCGGACAGGTCCGGGATCGCGTCGATCGGCGTCCGAAGCAGGGCGAGCCCGCCGACGGCGACTAACGCGAGGACGCCCAGGCCGACCAGCGTCGGGTTGCGAGCGGAGCCCTCGATGATGCGGCGCAGCATGCGGCCTAGCCCTCCCGAGCCGGAGCGGGGTCCGGGCCATGGTGATCATGGCGCCCGGCGTCCATCGCCCCGGGCATCGCGCCACTGCCGGCCCGGCCCTCGCCGCCGGACGCTCTCTCGGAGGTCGCGTCGAGCAGGGTCCGCGCCGCCTCCCGGAGATTGCTCTCGCTGTCGATCAGGAACTGGCTCGAGACGACCACCTCCTCGCCTTCCTCGAGGCCCTGCTGGACCTCCACCCAGCCCTCGGCGGACTCCATCCCGATCTGGATCTCCCGGGGCTCGAAGTTGCCGTCCCCGAGATGGACGATCGCCAGGGTCCGGCGTCCGGAGCGGATCAACGCCGGATCGGGCACGACCAGGACGTCTTCCCGGGGCGAGGCCGCGATGCGCACGCTGCCGAACATCTCCGGCTTGAGGCGCCCATCCGGGTTGGGAAGCTCGAGCCGCACCTCGGCCGTCCGGGTCTCCGGGTCGAGGAAGGGCGCCACCCAGGTCAGGCGACCTTCGAGCTCGAGGTCCGGCAGGGCGGCGAGCTCGACCACGCCTCTCTGGCCGAGCTCGATCCAGGGCAGCTCGTGCTCGTAGACCTCGCCCAGGATCCAGACGGACGACAGGTTCGCGACCGTGTAGAGGTTCTCGTTCGGGCGGACCTCCATCCCGCTTCGCACTCCCAGCCGGGTGACGATCCCCGACGCCGGCGCGTAGAGCGTCAACGTGCGGTCGACGCGGCCGGTCTCGAGAAGACGATCGATGTCGCGCTGGGGGACATCCCAGAGCTCCAGCCGTCGCTTCGTGGCCTCGAAGAGCGACTCTCCGCCCTCGCGGACGGTCTCGAAGGCGCTCGAGCGCGTCGTATCGAGATAGCGCGCGGCGAGCAGAAGCTCCTCCTGGGTCGAGACCAGGTCGGGCGAGTAGAGCTCGAGCAGCGGCTCGCCCTTCTCGACCTGCTGTCCGACGAAGTCGACCCGCAGCGACTCGACCCATCCCTGCACCTTGGTGTGGACGTGGGAGACGCGACGCTCGTCGTAGGCGACGCGGCCGACGGCGCGGATCGAGCGGGTGAGATCACGGCGCTCGACCCGTGCCGTCCGCAGGCCGATGTTCTGACGGGTCGTCGGGTCGATCCGGATCCGGCCGACCTCTGCGGCCTCGCTCCCGCTCGGACACTCGGGAACGAGGTCCATGCCCATCGGCGACTGACCCGGCTCGTCCCGGACGTAGGTCGGAAGAGCGTCG
>CAYXLY010000117.1:0-9372 GCA_964466005.1 uncultured Spirochaetaceae bacterium
GTCGCTGCCGGCGTACTCCTCACCCTCGACTTCGAGGGTGTGGCCGTCGTGCAGCGTGAGCTGGGTGCTCCCGCCGGGAACCTGTCCCTTGCCGACGATCTTGCCGAGTTTCGAGTCCGCGTCGGCGGCGTCGATGGGTGCGAGCGCGAGCCGACCGCCCGCCATTTGATGGAGCTCGCCGCCGCGCTCCACCGACTGGATCCGGGGCACCTCGCGATCGCGCATCTCGAGCGGCCCGAGAATGCCCGCGCGCTCGCCCGGGAGCAGATCGGTTCGATCGAGCGGAGCGTGGCGCAGCTGGGAACGAATGCCGATCCACTGCTCGGGTTCGCGCTCGACTGGCTCCGTCGCCACGTGCCCGACGTCGAGCTCCCCTGGTCGCTCGTCCACAGCGATCTCGGACCTGGCAACTTCGTCTACTCGCGAGGCCGGGTCCGGGCGATCGTCGACTGGGAGATGGCTCATCTGGGCGATCCCATGGAAGATCTCGCGGCCCTCTCGATCCGGGACATCGCGACGCCGGTCGGCTCCCTCTCGCGTCGTTTTCGAGAGTACGAGGCGGCGTCGGGCATCGAGATCGACCTCGACCGCATCACCTACTATCGGCTTCTCGTGCTGATTCGGAACAGCGCCCTCATCCAGCTCGGCCTCGCGAGCCCGCCTCCGGGGTACGACCTCCGGCAGATGACGGCCTACGTCACGCTCCTGATGCGAGCCGCGGCCCTCGTCCTCTGTGATGCGACGGGGGCGGAGCGCCCATCCGCATCCGAAAGCGACGCACCCGACGACGCGGCGCGCGAGCAGCTCCCGGGAGACTCGCGAGGCGATCAGGATCGCCTCCTCGCCCGCTCCCTGGCGAGGCGGATGCTCCGGCTCGGTCACGCGCGACGCGAAATCATGGGCCCGCTCGCCGAGCGGATGCCCCAGCCCTTGGAGAAGCCATGATCGGTTCCGATCCCGCCCTCGACGTCTGTCCGGCCGACGACGCCTTCCATCCGCCCGACTCGAGCGATCCCTCGTGGATCGAGACTGTCTGGCTTCCATTCTGGCTTCCCGATTCCACGGCCAGCGTCCACCTGCGACTCTGGTTCATGCCGAACGCCGGCAAGCAGGGAGGATCCGTGGCAGGCTGGCGAGGCTCTGGGGAAGGACTCTTCGGCGACTCCTGGACCGAGGCGCTGGTCGGTCCTCCGGATCTCATGGATCTCCGCCTGCCGAACGGGCTGCGGTGGGAGTGCCTGGAGCCGCTCCACCGCTATCGCGTTCGTCACCGGAGCGCGCGCGTCGAGCTCGACCTCACCTTCGAGTCGATCATGCCCCCGCACCCCGTCGCGCCGGAGGAGTCGCCGGGGATGTTCGACGGCCATCTCGAGCAGCCCGGCCGTGTCACCGGATGGCTCCGCTTCGGCGGTCGCGAGCATCCGGTCGACTGTCATGGGGTTCGTGACCGATCCTGGGGGCCCCGGATCGCGCGACCGGATCTCCGCATCGGCAACGCCCACGGAACGGCCGAGGACCTGGCCTTCTTCGCCTACGTGAATCCCGCAGCCGACGGCACCGAGCTCGTCACCAGCGGGTACGTTCTCCGAGACGGACTCTCGGCCGAGATCAGAGGAGGACTTCGCGAGACGAGCTGGATCGAGGAGCGGCCCCGGCAGGTCGAGCTGCGCTTCGAGGACGCCGCCGGACGCTCCTTCTCCTTTCGCGGTGATTGCGTCAACCACGCGGCTCGAAATGCCGGCCAGGGCATCGTGGCCGTGCTGAACCTCGTCCGATGGAGCCAGGGAGAGGAGACGGTGGCCTGGGGCGAGAATCACGATGTCTGGTCCGAGGCGGCCTGGCTCGCCGCGGGCCGGGAGCCGCTCTGAGACGACGCCCGCCGCGCCCGATCGATCGCCAGGCGAGCCGGAGGCGCTACCCTCGGCAGCTCCCCAATCGGAGTCGACGGTCCTGAGCGAAGCGGTCGAGAAGCCTGATTCCAGCCCCCGTCCCGACAGGGAGTCCGCGAGGAGCGTCTGGAGGGATGGGCGAGGCTGGCCCTACGCAGCCGGTCTGCTCGCCTTGCTGGCCTTCGCCCCGCTCTATCTGTCGTCCGGCGCTGGCGAGGCTGCGCTTCCCCTGCCCGATGCGCGGGACGCCGAGCGCTTCTTCTTCGAGCCGCATCAGTCCTCGCCGGCCCTCGTCCTGCTGATCGCCGCCTGGCTCGGCTGGCGCCGCAAGGATCGTCTGCTGGCCTCGCCTCCCCGGTCGGCCCCGGTCGCCGCCGGAGCCTCGTTCGCCGCGGCGCTCGCCTTCGGTGTCTGGGCGCGATTGAACGAGGCGCCGGATCTGCTCGTGTTCTCATTGATCGCTTCGACGGCGGGCTTCGCGCTGGCCAGCCGGGGCTGGGCCGGAGCTCGCGTGCTCGGAGCGCCCCTGATCGCCCTGCTCTTCGCACTCCCCATCCCCGGACGTCTGCAGAACGAGATCATCTGGAGCCTCCAGCTCTGGAGCGCGACGAGCGCGCACGGCCTGCTGGAGCTCTTCGGGATCGAGGTCGCCCGAAATGGCCTCTTCATGTCCCAGGGCGACTCGGGCTTCCTGGTCATCGAGTCCTGCAGCGGGTTTCGCAGCCTGCACATCCTGCTCCTCGTCGCGCTCGTGCTGCGGGATCTCGTCGAGCTGCGACGGCTCTCCTTCGTTCTCTTCCTGGCGACTCCGATCGTGGCCCTCGGACTGAATGCCGTTCGGATCGCCTGGATCGTCTGGACGGATCCGGGAAACGCGAGCACCGAGGGCCACGTCGGCCAGGGGCTCACGATCCTTCTCGTGGGATCCGGGCTGCTCTTCGCCCTCGCGGTCGGGCTGAGCCGCGCGGACCGGACCGCTCCCGAGCGAGACGCTCCCCACACGCCTCCCTCCGATCCGGCCGCCTCCTCTTCTCGGCCCGCGCCGTCCTCCTCCGTGTGGGCCAGCCTGACCGGGGTGCTCGCGCTTCTCTGCATCATCCAGCTCACGATCTCCCCGTGGTCGGCGCCCGGTCGGACGCGGATCCCGATCGAAGCGAGCTTCGCCGATCGGGGGGGATGGACCGGAGAAGACGTCGCGAGCGACCGGATCTTCATCGGGAGCGTGAGCGTCGGACGGATGCGACATCGCCGGATGACCCATCCCGGCTCGCGCGCCGCGCCCCGGGCCGGTCTGCGCGAGATGTCCCCGGGCGTCGTCGAGGTCTTCGTCGCATTGGAGTCGAGCCAGTACCCCCGCTGGAGCCCCTTCTCGGATCTGCTGCTCCTCCCGGCGCGCGACTGGGGCCTCCGCCAGACGCAGAGTCGACAGGACTGGCGGCTCCAGCGTCCCCTCGACGAGGCGATCGCCGTTCGCGGATCCCAGACCGCCCTCGTCCGACTCTGGCGGATCCGGGACCCCGGCGTGCTGGTCGAGTCCCTGCGCTCGCTGCTCGCCCTCGAGCGCGGTCCCTTCGAGCGCCCGCACGATCGCGCCGTGATCCGGCTCGTCACCCCTCTCGAGCTCAACGCCGCTCCTGCCCTGCGCGACGCCCAGCAACGCCTGGATCAGTTCGTGATCGACTTCGGGGAGGATTTCGACCGGATCGAGGGCTGAGCGGAAGATCGAGGCGCCCGGCTCAGTCGCGCTGCGAGCGGGCCGGAGGGCGAAGAAAGCCCGAGAGGGCGCGCGACACCTCTCCGCGACCGAGGAAGGGCTGGGTCGCGAGACGGGCCGCCCTCTCCTCCGGATCGAGTGCGTCGAGGTCACGGGCGAGGCCGGCGATCTGTTCCAACAGCGGATCCTGCCCCCGATGGCCCGCCTCCTCGGCGACCGCGAGCGCCGCCTCGGCCCGGCCGCGATGCAGCAGGTTCCAGGCCAGGCGGCGGCGCGCGAGATGGGCTCCCGGCGCCTCCGCCAGGAGCTCCCGATCGAGGACGATCGCCCGCTCGTGCTCCCGCAGGAGGGATTCGATCGAAGCGAGGCGATCGAGGCCGAGCGCGCGCTGCAACGGGGATCCCGAGCGCGTCACCCGTTCGAGCTCCGGGTAGTCGACGGGCACGACGCCATGCCGGCGGGCCCAGCGCGGCGCGCCCTCCACGACGCGGGCCGGCTCGAAGCCGACGGACGGATCGAAGGGCACCCGGTTGTCTCGATAGTAGTCGTCGAGGCGCGCGAGATTGCGACGCCCCACCGGTCCGTCCCGGACGTAGAGGCTCGTCATGAGGTTGCGGAAGGCGAGCGTCCAGCCCGGGCTCCCCTCCAGATGTCCGCTCGTGAAGACCCAGGGATGACCCCCGGGCGCCACGCTCGGCGTCCGGATCCCCAGGAAGAGATCCACGTCGAGTCGATCGAGTGCTTCGAGGAAGGTCTCCCCCTCCCTCACGCCCCGCCGATGCCGCAGGGGCCAGTTGGCCTCCATCGCCTCCTGCGACACGTTGAGCGAGCCGTTCACGAAGGTCCGGATCCGGGGCGAGAGCCAGTAGCCCAGGAATCCGCCCATGTAGTACTCGTTGAAGAGATGGCCTTCGAGCTCCGCGTCCTGCATCAGCCAGACCGCGTGAGCATGGTATTTCGTCGACGGATAGGGCCTCGCGTAATCGCGAAGGCTCGAGGGGAGGAATCCACTGATCGCGCGCCAGTCTCCCCACTGGACGAAGCCCACGGCCAGCGCGATCGAGCCCGCCAGCAGGGCGGCCGCGCGGACTCCGGACGACGGAGCCCACCCGCGACTCGCGCGGGCCCAGACGATCAGCGGCAGGAAGCCCAGCCAGACGAAGCGGACGGCCATCGTCACGAAGAAGAAGGACATCCCGGCGAGCGCCAGATCCAGGAGACGGACCCGCGAGCCCTCATGAAGTCCACGGCGAGCGATCCAAGCGATCGCGATCAGGCCCACGCCGATCAGGAGCAGCCACTCGAGGCCCCAGACGAAGGCGCTCGGCTGGGGTCCGCCCGGCCAATCGAGAGGCCGCAGCCCCACCCACTCGTCTCCCACCCGTCCGAGCGATGGCGTGGAGGCGCCGGCTCGCAGGTAGGGCGCGTAGGCGTGAATGCCGGCAGGATTGGCCAGGGTCCCGACGAGACCCGCCCCGAGCGCCGCCGAGAGGCCTCGCAAGCGCCGGCCGACGAGGCCCGCCCCGCCGTTTCCGGGCGCGAGCCCGAGCGCCCGCCCGCGTCCCCTTCTCTCCACGACCCATCGGACAGCGAAGATGCCGATCGCGAGGGCCAGGGTCGCCGGACCGAGAACGAACGCCGAGTGCAGATTCACCCAGAACGCCATCAGGATCCCGGTCGCCGCGATCCGTCGCCATCCCGGCGGTCGCTCCGACTCGAAGAGACAGCGGTAGAGCAGCAGCAGGGCGAGCAGGCTCAACAGATGCGGCCGAAGCTGCACGAGCCGATAGGCGGCGAGCGCGGCGAAGGCGGTCGTCCCGCCCGCCGCGATCCATCGCGACCCGCTCGCGCGCAGGAGGATCGAGCCGAGCAGCGCGAGAGCGATTCCGACGAGCACGAGATGCAGGAGCCGCAGACCCGTGAAGCCGGCGACGTGATCGACGCCGGCCCACACCGCATCCGCGAGCCAGGCGGCCGGAGCCGGCGGGCCCGGTGCGGTGAACAGGAGCGGATCCGCCGCGAGCCAGGGCCCCTCGCGGAGATAGGCCTTGCCGAGCGCGAGATGCCACCAGAGATCGTCCGTGAAGAGCGGCTGCCCGACGGCCCAGAGCACCAGGCCGCAGACACCCGCCAGGATCAGGAGCGCGAGGAATCTCGCCGCCCGCGGAGGGAGGTCGTGAAGGGATGCGGGACGGAGCGGAGAGGCCAAACGGACGGGATCCGCCTAGCGCTCGGGCGCCCAGTGCAAGCGCAGCCCCACACCCGCCCGATAGGCCCAGCGATCCACCTCGGTGCTCGACCGGACGTTCTCCTGCTGGGCCTGCGGATCGGAGGCAGAGTCATTGAAGGCGATCTGATCGATCTGCCGGCCTCCCAGGATCGAGTAGAGGCGTCCGGTCGCGTAGACCGACGTCACGAAGGGTCCCAGTCGCGCGACGTCACTCTCGATCTCGAGCCCCGGACCGATGCCGTGGAAGCGCTTCGTCCGCTTGTACTCGAGGAGGATCCGACGGAAGTCGTTGAGCTGGTTCGGCTCCGAGCCACCCGACGTGATGGCCACGGCGCGGTTCACGATCCCGCTCGCCTCCACCTCATAGGAGAAATACTCGACCGACGGCTTGATCCGGACGATCCGATCGAAGACGGGGACCTCGAGCGCGATCCCGATGCCGGCAGAGAAGGCGAGGGGCTGGATCCGGACCGTCGCGCGCGAGCCCTGGCCCAGGATGTTCTCGGCGGGAAGGTTCGGCGCCACGTCGTCCGGCTCGCATGGGGGGCGAGCGCACAGCAATGATTCCGGAATGGAGAGCTGTGGCCGCGCATCCAGCCTCCGAGTGAGATCGTCTTCCTGTGCGAAGTTGGCGGTCGCCCCACCGTGTACGAAGAAACGAGGCCGACCGGGCAGATCTTCGAGCAGCGGCGGCGTCATCAGCTCGAGCGAGCCACCGATGAAGGGTGCGGGCTGGAGATCTTCGCCGTCACCGGGCGGCTGGATCGGCTGCTCGAGCTCGGGGGGCGAGAAGGCCGCCGGGCCGAGCACGTCGCTCGAGACGAGGTTCGACTGCATCTCGGTAAAGAGGAACCCGCCCCAGACCGACGCCGCCGGCGTCCATCCGTCGACGTCGAAGTCGTTCGACTGGGCGCTCGCCTGTTCGAAGGGAGCGGCCCCGAGACCGATCGCGAGGAGACTGATCACGAAGAGGTGAAGGCGCATGGCCGCGTAGTATGACATAGGCCCGGAAGCAAGCGGTAGACCGATCATCCGCTCGCGAGCTTACGCGTCGTCAGACGGAGATCCGAGGCTGGACCGGACGGGGAAAAGAACGACTGGCTCGATGATTCGAAAAACCGCTACGCTCGACCGCGACCAAGCATCGCCGTCGAAGAAGTCTGGGGGATGGACTCGATTCGATCATGGCTCGAAATCCGCTGCGCCTCCGAGAGGAGGCCGGCAAGGCCGCAGGCCGCGCTTCGCATCCTTCCCGATGCGGACGAGGCCGCGGCCGGGCATGACGTGCGCGGCCATGAAGGATGGCCTCCCACGCCCGCTACGCCAGCAACGAGAGGCAGAATGATCCAGTCGGACCGGGAGCGCAGGGACGAAGGACGCGGCGGAGCATCCGCGGCGAGATCGCGATCGGGCAGCCGCGGAGTCCAGCCGGTCGGCTTGCCGAGGCCGCCCGTCCGGTCTGCCAGCGGGCGGCTCTCGCTCTGGATCGGTGCCGTCCTCTCTCTCGGCCTCTTCGGCGTCCTTCCGACCGCGAGCGCCCAGGGCCAGGCCAGCGACGATCCCTTCGCCGGCGTGGAGGTGATGGAGGTCGTCGGCTCGGATACGGCCGCTCTGCTCGAGGCCGCCAATCCGAGCTCGATCATCTCCTTCGACGCCGATGATCTCCAGGCGCTCGGCGCGACCGACGTCGGCGACGTCGCGAAGTACACGCCGAACCTCGAGATCCGGACTGCGGGCTCCACGACGGCCGTCTTCTTCATCCGCGGCGTGGGCCTGGCGGACTTCTCGTCCAATGCGACGAGCTCGGTCGCCGTCTACGTCGACGGAGTCCCGATGAACTCGCCCGCCCTGCAGCTCGGCCAGCTCTTCGACATCCAGGACTTCAGCGTGCTGAAGGGTCCCCAGAGCGGCGGCGCCGGGCGCAACGCATCGGCCGGCGCGATCCGGATCCGGTCGCGGGAGCCCGGGTTCGCGCCCTCGGGAGACATCCGGGTCAGCGCGGGACAGCTCGTGACCGAGGATGCGATCGACGCGTTCAAGCTCGACGTCCAGGGTGGCTTCGACGTGCCGATCATCGAAGACGTCCTGACCTCCCGCCTCGCCTTCAACGTGCGCTCGCAGGATCCCTTCATCACGAACCGATGTGGCGGCGCGCCGCCGATCGAGGAGCGCACGCCTCGGACCCAGGTGATCTGTGGAGAGAACACGAGCGGCTTCTTTCCCGTCCTCGTTCCGGGCGGCCTCGAGTCCGAGGTCGGAGAGAAGGTCGACTGGGGCGCCCGCAGCGTCTTCAAGCTCGTTCCTCCGGACTTCGACGGCAGCTTCCTGTTCAACTTCCACGCCCGTCAGCTCCGCCAGGATGCGACCCTCGGCCAGGGCATCGGGACCGGATCCTCGGGCACCTTCTTCGGTGGCGCGACCTCGCGCGGCTACCGGCCGCCGGAGGTGATCGCGGAGTTCGAGGCCCTGCGGAACTCGGGTATCCCGACGCCCCAGGCCCAGGAAATCCTCTCGAAGAGCCTCGCCGAAAACCGCCCCCTCGATCGAAAGCCCTTCGACGGCGACTTCAACCGGGTCGGGCAGACGCGACTCGACCATTACGGCACCTCGATCCGCGCCGAGTTCGAGCTCGGCGACGTCTCCGTCAAGAGCGTCTCGGGCTTCGACTTCTACGACCGCTCCCGCAACACCGACCAGGACTTCACACCGGACGTGCTCTTCGAGGGCCTGATCGAGGACAACGCCTGGCAGTTCGCCCAGGAGCTCCAGCTCGAAGGCGAGCTCGAGCGCTGGCCCCTGCGATGGGAGACCGGCGGGACCTACCTGACCGAGAACCTCTCCGCCGACCTCCTCCAGAACGTGAATGCCCCCATTCCGGCGCCCCGTCAGTTCCGACGGACCTTCACACAGAAGACCCAGAGCTTCGCCCTCTACGGTCGGATCAGCTACGACTTCCTCGAGGACTTCACGCTCGAGGCCGGCGCCCGCTACAACTGGGAGCAGAAGACCTTCGAGATCGACGAGTTCCGCTTCAACAGCGAGTTCGGGAACGAGGACATCCGGACCTGGCAGGAGCCCACCGGGGCGATCAGTCTGCGCTATCGCATGACGGAAACGATCAGCGCCTTCTGGAAATACAGTCGGGGATTCAAGGCGGGCCACTTCAACTCGAACACGGTCTTCGAGCCGCCGGCGAGCCCCGAACGCATCGACGCCTTCGAGGTCGGGCTGAAGGGCTCGTTCTGGGGCGACCGCCTCAGCCTCGACGCCGCCTTCTTCTCCTACGACTACGAGGACTACCAGGTCTTCATCTTCCAGGACGAGCCCGGCGGCAATCCGCCCACGCTGGCGATCACGAACGCGGACGACGTCCGCGTGATCGGAGCCGACGCGGAGATGGTCCTGCAGCCCCTTCTCGCCTACGCCCCCGAAGAGATCGAGAGCCTGCGCTTCACCCTGCGCTTCGGCTGGCTCGACACCAAGTTCCTGCGATTCACCACCCTCCAGAATCGGGTGAACGGCGGGCAGCGCTTCCAGAT
>CAYXLY010000117.1:9382-11271 GCA_964466005.1 uncultured Spirochaetaceae bacterium
TCCAGATCGTCGACGACAGCTCGGGCAACCCACTGATCAACTCGCCCGAGTTCAAGGTGAGCGGGACCATCGATTGGAAGATCTACCTGGGTCGCCTGGGCAGCATCACGCCGCGCTACGACTTCACCTGGACCGACGACATCTTCTTCGATCAGACGGCTGGACTCGGAGGGCTGAACGGCCTGGGCGAGCGAGGCAAGCCCGAGTTCACGACCGGCCAGCCCGCTCTCCTTCTCCACAACATCCGGCTCTCCTATAGAGATCTCCAGGAGCGGTTCGAGGTCTCGGGATGGTGCCGGAATGTGACGGACGAGCGATACAAGACGGCCGCCTTCGACGCCTCGGCCTTCGCCAAGACGGTGATCAACTTCCTGGGTGAGCCTCGGACCTGCGGCGCCGAGCTCAGCCTCTTCTGGTAGGCGAGGTCAGGGGAGCGAGTATCCGAGCGCCCGCAGCTGGTTGAGCTGGATCTCGTTCAGATCGAGCTTGCGCGTCTCGACTCCCCAGGGCGGCGATGCCTCGAGATAGGTCTCGGCGACTCCCCGAAGCTCCGAGACCACGTCCGGTCTCTCCTCGAGCTGATCGACGAGCTCCGCCGGATCGAGGGAGGCGTCGAAGAGCTCCTCCAGCAGCGCCCCCGAAGGCTCGAGGGACTGGACGTAGCGAAGCGGCCCATCGGAGACCGCGACCGTCGGCCGCGACTTCGTGCTGCGCTGCCCCCAGGTCTGATCGAGATGGGCGATCGACGGGCCGATGTCGTCGGCCGCCTCCTCTCCCCGCAAGGCCGCCATCAGCTCCGGCTTGCGCGAACGGCCGTCGAGGTCCTCCGAGGACATTCCGGCCACGCCCAGCAGATCGAGGACGGTCGGCCAGACGTCGACGCCCCGCGTTCGCTGCTCGAGCGCGACCTCGCCCTCGAGCTTGAAGGGGAAGCTCATGATGAAGGGGACCTCCGTCGTCTCGCGATAGACCTTGCGCGCATGTCCCTCGAAGCCGCGCTCGAGGAAGGCCTCGCCGTGATCGGAGGTGACGACGATGACGGTCTTCTCGAGCTGGCCCTGCTCGGCCATGAAGTCGAAGAGTCGACGCAGCTCGAAGTTCGTCCGCAGGATCGAGTTGTCGTAGATGTCGGAGTAGGAGGTCCCGAAGCGAGCGGAGTCCGCATCGTAGACGTACTCATGAATGTCCATCAGATGGAGATAGAGGAACCAGCGATCGTTCTTGTAGACCCGCAGGAAGTCCTCTGCGGCGACGATGGCGTCGAGATCGGTGCCCGCCATCGTCATCGTCGGATTCTCGCGCCGCACGCTCGGCGGAGGCGGACGGGAGACGGGCCGGTTGTAGACCTCGAAGCCCTGATCGAACCCGAAATAGCCCGACACCCATCCGTTTCGCCAGATGCCGGCCGTCCGGAACCCCGCGTCCCGCAGGAGCTCGGCCGGCATGACCGCCTCGGGAGAGAGGAGGTCGTTGAAGCGGGTAACCCCGGCGCGCGTCGGATAGAGGCCGGTCCAGAGCGAGGCCATCGACGCCTTGGTCCAGGAGGACTGGGCGAGATGTCGCGCGAAGCGGACGCCGCTGCCCGAGAGATGATCGAGGAGCGGGCTCGTGTCGCGCTCGTATCCGTACGCGCCGAGGCGATCGGCGCGCAGGGTGTCGATCAGGATGAAGAGCAGGTTCACGTCCTCCCGCTCGGCGAGGGCCTCCACGTCGGCCACCTCACCCGGCGGTCGCGGATCGGGATTGCGCACATCGACGGTAAAGAGGAGGAAGATCGCGACGGCGAGCGCCGCGAGAGCCAGATAGGGCCACAATCTCAGGTGTAGGGGCTGGTCGCTCATTGACGCATCATAGTTCAGGCCGGCTTCGGCGCGCTATGATGGGGCCCC
>CAYXLY010000118.1:0-11255 GCA_964466005.1 uncultured Spirochaetaceae bacterium
CGGCGCATCCTGGACCCGCGCCGTGCGCGCCCTGCGCGCCTCGTCCAATGCGTCACCGGCCTGCTTGCGGGCGAGCTCGACCTCTCCCCGGACCTCCGCCAGCTGCTGCTTCAGCGCGTCGACCTCGGCCGAGAGCTGGGCGATGCGCGCGAAGGGATCCGGCTCCTTCTTGCGGGGCTGATGATAGTCGGCCACCTGCTCCTGGAGCCTGAGGAAGTCGCCCTGGGTCGCGCAGCCCGAGCCGAGGATCAGTGCGAGGGCGGCTCCGAGGGCCGGGCCGAGGGACAGGCCGACCCCACGCCGGACCCGCCGCACCCGGCTCCCGCCGCACGCGGCGGCGCGATGCGGCTGCGGGTCTCGGGCCTCTTCGCCCTGCGCGTGCATCAGCCCCTGCATGGTCTCGTTTCCTCCCTCGTCGCGGCCCGCGGCCGCGGGGACGAGGGGCGCGGAGTCTAGCAGTCCATCAGCGGATCTGGGGACCCCAATCGACCTGGATGTTCTGCCCTGCGCCCCGGGTGAGTCGCCGGATGTTCTGTCCGTTCCAGTCCATGACGTAGACGTCGAAGCGTCCGCGTCGCTCCGAGCTGAATGCGATCTGGCGCCCGTCCGGCGACCAGCTGGGCCCCTCGTCGCTCTTGGCGTGCTGCACGATCGGAAAGTTGATCTGGCCCGAGGGATCGATCAGCCAGATGTCGAGCTGCCCCCGGACCCGGGTCTCGTAGGCGATCCAGCGGCCGTCGGGTGACCAGGCCGGGGACGTATTATACGAACCGGTGTAGGTCAATCGACGCAGACTGCCTCCGTCCCGGTCCATCACGTAGAGCTGGGGCGACCCGCTCCGATCCGACGAGAAGACGATCTGACGGCCATCGGGCGACCAGGACGGCGAGACGTCGATCCCCGGATGCGTCGTCAGTCGCTTCGCTTCGCTGCTCTGGCGCTTCACGCGGAAGATCTCCGCGGCTCCCTCGACGCTCGTCACCAACGCCAGCTCCTCTCCGGTCGGATCGAAGCGACCGCGGTATTTCGGAGCCTCCGGCATGAGCTGGCGCAGGATCGGCCCCGGGCGCACGTCGTCGCTGCGAGAGGTGAGGAAGAGCCCCGGCTGGACCTTGCCGTAGGCGACATAGAGGAGCGCCCGTCCATCGGGCACCCACTCCGGGAAGAGCTTGAGGCCGGCCGCCCGGGTCGCGGGCCTCTGGTTTCGGCCATCCGCGTCCATCACGTAGATCTCGCGCGTGCCGCTGCGGTCCGACACGAAGGCGATCTCGGTGGACGCGACCCCCCGCAGCCCGGTCAGCGCCTCCACGGTCTCGTCCGCGATCCGCCTCCCCATCTTCGCCAGGCCATCGCGCTCTCCCGTGACGGAGCCCGTCCGCAGAACACGACAGCGGGCGATGTCCCAGACGCGCAGATCGGCCTTGAGCCGGGCGCCCTGTCGGCGCAGCTCGCCCTGGATCAGCGCGTCGGCCCCGCTCTGCTTCCAGGAATCGCAATCGAAGCCGAGCTTGAGCTCGAGGGGCGTGCTCTCCTGGGGGCCGAGAAAGGCGGCGTGGTCCAGCGGCAGCACCAGACTCGAGAAGGCGAGACCGGCCTCGATCTCCCGGCGCAGCCCCTCCACCCGCTCCTCTCCGACGGGCGGCCCGACCTCGTGGAAGCGCAGGACCGCCGTGCGAAAGGCCTGCATCTCGCCCGGCGTGATCTCGAGGGTCGGCAGCGGCCCCTCCTCGTCCTCGAGGCCCTGTGCGAGGGCGGGCTCTGCTCCCGGCAGGCCGAAGACCAGCGCGAGCAGGAGACCGGGCAGGAGCGCGGCGATCCGGAGCCCCGCCCGGCTCGGGAGGCTCGGCCGACTCGGCCAGCACAGCGGGCTCCCGGGCGGCATCGGGCGCGAGAGGAGAGTCCAGACCGGTCGACCGATCGGGCTCGACGGGGTCGACCCTCGCAGGGAACGCCGCCGGAGAGAGATCCCCCGGCTCCGACTCTTCGTGCTCAATTCGCCTCCGATCGAAAGAGGAAGCTCCGCCGACCCGGCTCGGGGGGCGGCGGCAGGGGGCTGGCCATCAGCACACCGCGGATGGCGTTGTCGTCGAAGTAGGGGTCCCCCGAGCTGCGAAGCACGCGCGGCTCGCCGAGCACTTCACCGGTCGCGGAGAGCCGCAGCTCGAGCTGGGTCGCCAGCCCGCGCCCCCGGAAGTGCGGCGGCGTGACCCAGGAGCTTTGGATGCGCCGCCGCGTCGCCTGGTTCCAGGCCGCGAGCTCGGGCGAGACGATCGCCCCCGGCCGCGCGGTCGGCTGCCCCCCGGAGTCCTTCGAGCCCGTCTGCGCCTGGGGCGCGGGCGCGGGGGCCAGCAGGGCGGAGGTCTCGTCCTCGCCGAGCTCCTCGTCGAGCGCGGCCATCGCGTCGGCATAGCTCAGCTCGGGCTCCGGCTCCGCGCGCCGAACGGGCGGCTCGGGAGCCGGAGGCGGCTTCGGCGCAGGCTTCGGAGTCGGCTTGGGTTCGGGCTTCGACACCTCCGGCTCCGGGCTGGGCTCTGGCGGCGTGGGCTCGGCCTTCCGGATGCGGCCGGGCGTCTCTTCCGGCAACACCTGGACCGGCGCCTTCGGAGGCGGCGGGGGAGAGGGCGGCGGTGCAGCCGGCTCGGGTGCGGCCGGGGGCTCGACCTGCGGCGCCGGAGCGGGCTTCGGAGACGGCGAGGGTGCCGGCGCCGCGCGCGGCCCGGAAGGTCGCCCGACGCCCGGCGGAGCCGCCACCAGCTCGACCGCGATCACCTCGGGCATCGGCGGCACGGGTCGGGAGGACGGAAGGGTGAAGGCCGCGAAGAGCACGCCATGCAGCGCCAGGGAGACCAGGGCGGCGTTGCGCAGGCGCCGCCGATGGTCGATCTGGAGCTCGTCCTGCCAGTCGACCACCTCCGCACTCAACGCTCTTCCTCGGTCACGATCCCGAGCCGCGTCGCGCCGGCGCGCCGCGCCGCGGCCATTGCCCGCACGACCACGCCATAGGGCGCCGCCTCGTCCGCACGCAGGAAGACCTCCTTCGATCCACGGGCGTCGAAGACGGCCTCGAGCTTCGTCTGGAGCTCCTCTGCCGGAATCTCCTGACGGGCGAGCGAGTAACGACCTTCCCGGGTCACCGTCAGCACGAGGGGGGCATTCGGCATCCGGATGGGCTGGGTCGTCGTCTCGGGCAGACTCACGTCCATGCCCTGGAGCATGAGCGGCGCCGTCACCATGAAGATCACGAGCAGCACCAGCATCACGTCGACGAAGGGCGTCACGTTGATCTCGGAGAGGCCGCGCCGGCGCCCTCCCGAGCGGGCGATTCGAGCTCCCATCCCGGACTACTCCCCGCCCGCGGCGCGCCCGGATCGCTGCCCGCCCACCGTGTGGAGGAAGGGGCTCTGGATCAGCCGGCCCAGATCCTGCTCCAGCTGAGCCGTGAAGCGATCGAGGTTGGCGAGGATTCCGTCGATGCGGCTGGCGTACGCGTTGTAGGCGATGGTGGCCGGAATCGCGGCCAGCAGCCCGACGGCGGTCGCCACGAGCGCCTCGGCGATGCCGGGACCGACCACGGCGAGGGAGGCCTGACCGGCCTCGCCGATGCTCTGGAACGCCGCGATGATCCCGACCACGGTCCCGAAGAGGCCGATGAAGGGGGTCGCAGAGCCGGTCGTGGCGAGAAAGGGCATGCCCCGCTCCAGGCGCCGCGCCTCCGCCCCGGCACTCCAGCCGATCGAGCGGGAGAGGCGGGTCAGCAGGGACTCGCGCGCTCGATCGCTCGCCTCTCGGGACTTCGCCTGCTGCAGCTCGTCGCCGGTCGTCAGGAAGACCACCGCCAGCGGACTGCGGTCGAGATGCCGAGCGGCCTCGAAGACCTCCCCGAAGTCGTCTCTTCGATAGACCTCGAGAAAGGCCTCGCTATCCTGATCGGCGGATCGGAGCTCCCACCACTTCGTGGCGATGATCGTCCACGAGGTGATCGAGAATCCGAGCAACAGCAACAGGACGAGCTTGACGATGAGACCTGCCTGAAGAATCAGGCCGATCAGGTCGAAGCTCACGGCGTTTCCCCCCTCGCCCGTCTGGCTGGCGCCCGACCGTTCGGCTGGCGCCCCGTCCGGCGCCCGTCTGGACCGTTTCACAGAGCCGGCACGGCGTCCAGCCGGTCCCTTCACGGACCTCTACCGACACCGCAGCCGAGTCCGCGGTGCGCCGAAACTTAGGGAACAAGGAGTTCGATGACCATGCGAGTTCAGATCGATACGGGAGGAATCGCCGAGATCAAGGCCGACACACTCGTGATCCCGATCACCCGACAGGGGGAAGCCCCCAGAAGCCTGCCTCAGGGTCTCGCGGCGATCGATCGCCGCGTCGGCGGACGCCTCTCCGACACGCTCGCGGCCGGGGACTTCCAGGCGAACGTCGGGGATCGACTCGTCGTCTACGGTCCGCGGGACGGGGACATCGTCCGCTGCCTCCTGATGGGACTCGGCGAGTCGGAGGAGATCGACGACGAGGGCCTGCGACTCTTCGGCGGCCGCGTCGGACGCGAGGCGGTTCGCGCCGGAGTCGGGCGGGTGGCCCTCGTGGTCCCGAGCGGCGCGGGCCTGTCCGCAGAGCGGTCCGCGGCGCTCTTCGCAGAGGGGGCCGTTCTCGGCGCCTATCGCTTCGATCGCTACAAGCGTCGATCGAACGGGGCGACCGCATCCGGCAAGAAGAAGCGCAGCGACCCCCGACTCCGAATCGCCTATGCCCGCAGCGGCAGCGGACTCACCGCGCTACGCGCCCGCGTCCGGCGAACCCTGCTCGTCGCCGAGAGCCAGACCACGGCGCGCGATCTCTCGAACGAGCCGCCCAACGCCCTCTATCCCGAGACCCTGGCGCGCGAGGCGCGCAGCATGGCGCGCTCGGTCGGCCTCCGCTGTCGCGTGATGAACGTCCCCGAGCTCCAACGACGCGGCATGGGCGCGATCCTGGCCGTCGGCCAGGGCAGCGTGCATCCGCCTCGACTGATCGTGCTGGAGCACGGAGCCACCGCGGCGCGCAAGAAGCGCGGCACCCTCGCTCTGGTCGGCAAGGCCATCACCTTCGACTCGGGGGGCCTCTCGATCAAGCCGGCCATGGGCATGCCCGACATGAAGCACGACATGTCCGGGGCCGCAGCCGTCTTCGGCGCGATGCGCGCCATCGCCCTGCTCGACCTTCCGATCCACGTGGTCGGCCTGCTCTCGGCCGCGGAGAACATGCCGAGCGGGACCGCCTATCGACCGAGCGACATCATCGAGACCGCCTCGGGCCAGACGGTCGAGATCGTCAACACCGACGCGGAGGGCCGACTGGTGCTGGCCGATGCGCTGCATCATGCCGTGGAGTCCTTCTCGCCCGACGCGATGGTCGACGTCGCGACGCTCACCGGCGCCGCGATGCTCGCCTTCGGATCCCACGCGACGGCCGGTCTCGGGAACGACGACGCCCTCCTCGACGAGATCCGAGCCGCGGGCGATCGCTGCGGAGAGACCGTCTGGCCGATGCCCCTGCTTTCCGACCACGAGAAGGCGATGCGAAGCAAGGTCGCGGACTGGAAGAACTCGGGCGGCCGCGAAGGCGGCATCTCGACGGCCGGCGCCTTCCTGCGCGGCTTCGTCGGCGAGACGCCCTGGGTCCACCTCGACATCGCCGGCTCGGGCATGACGGAGCGGCAGACGCCGATCCACGTCGGAGGGGGCACGGGCGTCGGAGTCCGGATGCTCACCGAGTGGGTCCGTCAGCGATGCGAGTGAGAATTGCGCAACCTTCCGTTGCACCCCTAGACGATGGGGCGCGCGCGAACCATCCTCCCGACCGCAGCGCTCGTCACGCCGCCCGGCTCCCGGGAGACGGCACCGGAGAGCAGCCACGACTCGAGCGTCACGGTCGAGTCCTTCGAGAAGTTCCGAACGAAGCATCGATCCGGCACGGATCGGTCGAGGAGAGAAGCATGGTGACTCGATTCTGGACGTCCTTCATCCTGATGACGGCTCTCGTCGCGCCCGGCGCGGCGCTCGCGGCGGGGGACGTGGCCGCGGGCCAGGAGAAGTTCCAGGCGCTCTGCGTGTCCTGTCACGGTCCCGAGGGCAAGGGCGACGGGCCGACGGGCAAGGCGCTCGCGGCGGCCGGCCAGCCGGCGCCCCGCGACTTCTCGAAGGGCGACTTCAAGCTCGATACGGACGGCGACGGAGAGGCCGGGACCGATGCAGACCTGAAGAACGTGATCTCCAAGGGTGCGATGGCCTACGGCGGCTCTGCGATGATGGCGCCGGTGCCCGGCCTCAGCGACCAGGAGCTCGACAACCTCGTGGCCTTCATCCGCTCGTTGAAGGAGTAGCCTCCACGGCCGGGCGGGCGACACGCCTCCGAAGCCTCCGACGAGCGCACGGCTCGCCGCCCCGATACCCGGGCTCGATCACGCGCCCCTGGACCGGCCTCACCGGGTCCAGGGGCGCGTTCTGCTATGGTGCGAAGGACAGGACCCCCATGGCAGACCCCTCCGAAGCAGCGAAGAGCGAGCCTCGCGATCGCGATCGATCCGGCCTTGCGGACGACGATTCGAGCTCTTCCGTCCTGCCCGTCCTGCCCGATCCCAGCGCGCCGGGCATCTCACAGGCCACCGCTCTCTCCGCCTACATGTCGCAGCTGAGGCACTACGCCCCGATCTCTCGCGAGGAGGAGCACGCGCTCGCCGTGAAATGGATCGAGGAGGGAGACCTGGAGGCGGCCCGGCTGCTCGTGCTCTCGAACCTCCGACTGGTCGTGAAGATCGCGATGGAATATCGGCGGGCCTGGACCAACACCCTCGATCTGATCCAGGAGGGCAACGTCGGGCTGATGGAAGCGGTCCAGCGCTTCGACCCCTACCAGGGCGTCAAGCTCTCGTCCTACGCGGTGTACTGGATTCGCGCCTACATCCTGAAATACATCCTCGACAACATGCGCAGTGTCCGGCTGGGGACGACGCGCGCCTCGCGCAAGCTCTTCTTCCGGCTGAACAAAGAGAAGCGCGAGCTCGAGCGGCAGGGCTACGAGGCCGAGCCCAGGCTGCTCGCCGAGCGCCTCGACGTGTCCGAGGACGACGTGATCGAGATGGAGGCGCGCCTGTCCCGGCCGGATCTCTCCTTCGATGCGCCGCTGCGCGGAGAGGAGGCGGACGGGGCGACCTGGGGCGACCGCATGGCCTCGCCCGGCATCAGCTCGGAGTCGGCGGTCGGCGCCTCCGAGCTGCGCGAGGTCTTCCTGGGCAAGATCGAGGAGTTCGCCGAGACCCTGAACGAGCGCGACCAGCAGATCCTGCAGCAGCGGATCCTCTCCGAGGAGCCCCGCACGCTGGCAGAGCTCGGCGAGGAGTTCGGCGTCTCCCGCGAGCGCGTGCGACAGCTCGAGGCCAAGCTGGTCAAGCGACTCCGGACCTACATGGAAGAGAGCCTGGTCGACTTCGAGTACTACGCCCCGGGCGGGGCATAGAGGCCATCGGGTCGCGCATGGTGACCCGTCGTCGGGAGACCCCGAGCATGAGCCACGCCTGCCGAGCAGGAGCCCCTGGACGACGGGCCCGGGTCGACTGGCGGGTCACCCCCCTCGCCCCGTTCGCCCTCGTCGCGACGCTGGCCGCGCTCGGGATCCTCGCCTGCGCGCCGAGCGGAGAGGCGGACCGCCCCGAGGCCTGGGTGGAGATCCGGGGCCAGCGGATCGGCGTCGAGGTCGCGGACGAGCCGGCGGAGCAGGCGAAGGGACTCGGCGGGCGCGACTCCCTCGACTGGGATCGCGGAATGATCTTCCTCTACGACCGGCCGGGCTTCTACGGCTTCTGGATGAAGGGCATGCGGTTTCCGATCGACATCGTCTGGATCCACGAAGGCCGTATCGTCGACCTCGATGCGAACGTGCCCTTCGAGCCCGGAGGCAACGGTCCCACGCTGCGACCGTCCTCCCTGGTCGATGCCGTGCTGGAGGTGCGGGCCGGGGTCGCGCTCGCGCGGGGCTGGCGCATCGGAGACCGGGTCGCCTTCGAGCCCACTCCGGCCCCGGACTGACCCGAGCCGGCTTCCCCACCGACGCGGCCGGGCTGGCGCGCAGGGGCGCGTGGTCGCGTCAATCGATCGGCAGGCTCGTCCCCGA
Source organism: uncultured Spirochaetaceae bacterium (assembly GCA_964466005.1). Classification (GTDB taxonomy): domain Bacteria; phylum Myxococcota_A; class UBA9160; order UBA9160; family UBA4427; genus UBA4427. Next base: position 8,152 of record CAYXLY010000118.1, read on the forward strand.
AGAGAGAGCCTCTGCCTCCGCCTCGACTGCGGCGGGCTGGGGCGACGCGGGCTTCACCCATTCCGGAAACTCCGCGAGAATCTCCTCGCGGACGGCCCGATCGAGCCCTGCCGTGTCCAGACCGAGGACCTCGTGCAGGGCCTGATCGGCGGAGAGCCCCTCTCCGAGCCGCTCGAGCAGCGTCCTGCGTTGCTCGAGCGTGGTCCGGGACTCGAGGTATCCGACGGTGACGACCGACTGCAGGTAGGCGATCCGGGCGCTCTCGTCGGTCAGCCCGGAGAAGCTCCGGGCGATCGATTGCAGCGGGATCCACGAGTCGGTCTCGATGCGGGCGCGCAGGGCCGCTCGCTCGCTTCGCGTGGAGACGCCCCGCCCCCGAGACCGACGCTCGATCATCTCCGCGAGCCCCTCGTTCAGCCAATAGGGTCGATCCCCGCCCGTCCGCTCCCGAAAGACCGCATGGGTGTACTCGTGGAAGAGCACGCCGCGCAGCGACTGCGTCGGATTCGCCGGCGAGGCGACGTGGATGCGACCGTCGAAGAAGCCGATCGTCTGGAAGGAGAAGCGATGGGCATGGGCTCGCAGGTAGGCGGCCTTGCCGTAGAGCACGACCCCCAACGGCTCGAGCGGCTCGACGCCGACGGCCGCCGAGACCTCCTGCCGCGCGTCGCGCAGGAAGCGCAGAACGCGCGTCGCATAATCCTCGGCGCCGTCTCCGAGCCGCGTGTCGACCTGGACCCGGAAGTGCGCGTCGCGGATCCACTCGAGCTCGAGGGGGCCCTCGAGCGCCTCGGGATCGGCGAGCACGTGCTCCGCCTCGATCGCCTCCAGTCGGCGTTCCGCCTCCGTCCTCCAGCGAGCCAGGTCCGGCCCGGCGGCGTCGAGGAAGCGACGCAGATGACGTTCCGCGGTCTCGAAGCGACCGCGGCCACGAGCCAGCGCCGCGAGATACCAGTGTGCCTGGGCCTGCGTCGGGTCGAGGCGGAGAACGCCGCGCAGGGTGGCGTCGGCGCGCGCGATCTCGCCGCGCTGCAGATCACCGAGGGCGCCGCGGAGCAGGCGACGCACCCGACTCGCCTCGTCGCTCGAGTCGCCGGGATCGACCTCCGAAGGAGTCGGACCCGTGATGCCATCGGCCCAGGCGCCGCGCAGGCGCTCGGGATCGGTCGTCTCGTGAGCGCTCTCGGGCAGCGCCTCGAGATCGTCCGTGAAGTGGGTGACGCCCTCCGGATCCACCCAGAAATGGATCTCGGCGCGCAGCGCGCCCGGCGCCGCGACGAGGAGAGTCGAGAGGAGTCCCACGAGCAGACGGGAGGGGCGGGGCGAGAGGACCCGACGGGGCATCTTCGTCATGCGCTGCTCATCGGTCCGCAGCCGGATCCCCTTCAGCGCTTCAGCGGGATTCGGACGGCTCCGATCGCGTCTTGATCGCCTCGGCGGTGAGATGACCGAGCTCGGGCAGGATCAGCTTCTCCATCGCCAGCTTCACCGCGCCCCGGGAGCCGGGAATCACGAAGACCACGCGGCCCTGCACGAGACCTGCCAGCGCACGGGAGAGGAGCGCTGCCGAGCCGATCTCCTCGTAGGAGAGCATGCGGAAGAGCTCGCCGAAGCCCGGAATCGAGCGGTCGAGCTCGGGCTCCAGCGTATCGGGCGTGAGGTCACGCGGAGCGACCCCGGTCCCGCCCGTGAAGACGATCGCCCGAGCGCTGCCCTCGGAGAGCAGGGATCGGAGCGCCTCGCGAATCGCTTCGGGCTCGTCCGGAACGATGCGTCGACCGGTCACCGGCTGGTCGGCGGTCTCCAGCAGCGACTCGACGAGTGCGCCGCCCGTATCGGTCTCGAGCGTGCGGGTATCGCTCACCGTCACCACCGCCGTCGCCACCCGATCCGACGCCGCCTGACGATGGGGGTGTCGGGGATGCGCCGGCGATCGGCCCTCGCTGCCCGTCATGACCGGTCTCCGCGGATCCCGTCGGATCCCGGACCCGCAGGCCCCCGTCGCATCCCGGGCCCTCGCGCACCAGTCGCCCGCGTCTCGGGCCCTCGCGCCTCACGCATGGTCGTCGACCCAGTAGGCGCCATCGGTCGCGACCTCCCGCTTCCAGATCGGGACGCGCACCTTGAGGGTGTCGATCGCGAAGCGACAGGCCTCGAAGGCCTCCGCTCGATGGGCGGAGACCGCGACGACGACGACCGCCGCATCACCGATCTCGAGACGCCCCACCCGATGCGCGATCGCCACCCGGGTTCCGGGCCAGGCCTCTGCCGCCTCGTCGGCGATCTTCTCCATCTCGCGCTCGGCCATCTCGGGATAGGCCTCGTACTCGAGATGCTCGATCGAGTGGCCACGCGCCTGGTTCCGGACCGCGCCCACGAACGAGACGATTCCGCCCGCGTCCGGCCCCGCGACCCGGGCCACGACCTCGGCCTCGTCGAGCTTCCGATCGGAGATCGTGCAGCGGCGCGGGGCCGCCGCCGCGCTCCCCGCCTCGTCGCCTCCGTCCCCGTCGCCGCCGGCCACCGGCGGCAGGAAGGCCACCTCGTCACCCGGCTCGAGAGGTTTGTCGGGCTGCGCGATCTCGAGATTCACCGAGGCCGCCAGTCGATCGCCCAGCTCGTCGACCCGCGGATTTCGCTTTGCCAGCCATCTGCGCAGGTCGGCCACCGTGGCGCCCGGCTCGAGATCCACCTCGAGCGTCGAGGTCCCCGCCGCCTCGCGGAGCGAGCCGAAGAGCTTCAGCTTGATCGTCATGGAGTCCATCTGGCTCTCAAGGCTACCCCCGGCGCCCGGGAAGCTCAATCGTCGCGCCGCTCCCGGTGCCGGCCTGCGTCGAGGTCCACCCACCCGATCCGGCTCGGCGCACCTGGAGTCGACGCCCTCGAGCGAGGCCATTCAGGGTCCGGCGACAGGATGTGATGCGCGTCACTTCGCCATTCCCGCGGATGGCCGAAAGTCGAGACGAGCGAGTCGATCGCCAGCACAGATGGAGACGATCGCGGGGCCATGAGGGGGGCCCGTGTCGAGCTGCAGAGCACGCCCGATCCAGATACGGCCGCAATTCGACCTTCTCGATCCGATCCTCGATCCGTTCCCCCATCTC
>CAYXLY010000119.1:0-11255 GCA_964466005.1 uncultured Spirochaetaceae bacterium
GAGGCTTGGTTGAAGGACTTTAATCAATGGATTGCGGACCTCGGCACGGTCGGAGGCAGGCGGCATGCGGCCGACCGGGTCGCCGAGCTGGCCGAAGGCCGCCTCGACGGACTCGTCTCGGGGGCCGGACTCGGTCCCTACGCGGAGCCGGAAGCCGTGATTCGCGTGAACTACTTCGGCGCCCTCGCGGTGCTCGAGGACCTGCGACCGCTGCTCGAGAAGGGCAGCCAGCCGGCCGCCGTCGCGATCTCCTCGATCGGGGCCATCTTCGCCGAGGTTGCGCCGGAGCAGGCCGTGCCGGATTGCCTGGAGGCCTGCCTCGCCGGTGACGAGGAGGGGGCGGTCGAGGCGATCCGGGGCCGGTCGGGGAACGACGCCTATTGCGTGGCGAAGCGCGCCCTGGCGCTGAAGGTCCGGGCGGGGGTCATGGATTGGGGAGAGGCGGGCATCCGGTTGAACGCTCTCGCTCCAGGCACGACCGACACGCCCATGCTCGAGGAGATCTACCGCACGGAAGGGATCGGGGAGGCCGTGCGCTCGATGCCGATCCCCATCGGGCGCTCCGCCTCGGCCGAGGATCTCGCCAGCGTCGTGTGCTTCCTCCTCGGGCCCGATGCACGCTTCGTGCATGGGGCCGTGATCCACGCGGATGGCGGCTCGGGCGCGCTCGTGCGGCCGAACGTCATCTAACGCCGCTCTCTCCGGGTCGATGGCGGGGTCGATGGCGGGGTCGCGCCAGCGAGCGTCAGCCGAGCTCCGAGGGATCCGGAAAGCGAAGCAGCATCATCTGGGTCGCATAGGCGATCAAGCGCCGGGACTCGTCCCAGAGATGCATCTCGGCCGACGCATAGCCATCCTCCGCCCACCGCATCCGGGATCGCGCCAGGACCCAGTCGCTCTTCGAACGGGCGAAGCATTGGAAGGAGAGATCCACGCTCGGCGCATGGAAGAGCCGATGACCGGGTCCGAGGTATTGCCCCAGAGCGGGCGGCATCGTATCGGCGATGGCCAGCAGGTCGAAGGCCTCGATCCCGCTTCCGGCCAGGCTCTCGGGGCGGCGGTAGCGGACCCATCGGATTGCCTCTGCGACCCCGCCTTCCCAGTCCTTCTCCCAGCTCGCGAACATCTTCACGCGCCGCATCTCGAGCCTGTCGAGAAAGCCCGGCCGGAATGCGGGGACGCCGGGCGGCGGATCGGGCGGAGGCGAATACCGATCCGGCCCGTCGGCGACGGGCGCGTCGACGAAATCGAGCTCGTACCCCTCCCGATGCTCGCCGAAGGCCGCGATCAGATGATGTCCGGCCTCTCCGCTGCCCGGGTTGTGGATCGAGGCCCGGACCTGACTCATCCGCTTGCCCCGACGGAGGACGTCGACCTCGATCTCGACCTCCCCTTCCGCCACCTTCGAGACGAAGACGGTCGTCGAGGAGCGCAGACGGTGTGCAGGGACGTCGAGCTCGAGCGCCATCGCGCGCAGCGCGACGCCCGAGACCAGTCCCCCATTGGGAAAGATCGGCGCCGACCAGCCCGCCGGAATCCGCGCGCGATAGACGCCCGGCCGGTCGCCTCGACCGATCTCGAAGGGGTCGGCCAGGGAAGGGCCTCTCGCGGACGCGCTCACCGGCTCAACGCCGGAAGGCGTTCGTATGCGGAGCGTCCGGGAACTCCTCCGCAGCCAGCGCGACCGAGACCTCCTCGGGCCGCGGCCCGATCCGCTCCACGAGCGGCGCCAGCGCGTCGAGATCGAAGCCGTAGAGGGCGGCGGCGTTCGTGCCCAGCATGGCCCGCGTGTCGGCGGGGTCGACGTCGTGGAAGGTATGGCGGATCGCGAGACGGGAATGCGGGAAGGTGCCCTCGTAGTGCGGGTAGTCGGATCCCCAGCAGACGCGTTCGACCCCGATGACGTCGCGATCCTTCAGCTCGGCGGGAGACGCAGAGCTGGCTCCGTACCAGCAGTTCCGCTTCGCGTAATGGCTCGGCGGCTCGGACGGCATCGAGTCCGCGTTGAACTGGAACTCGCCGGCGAAGCCGGTCCGGACCCGCTCCCAGACCGCATCGAGGCGCTGCAGGGTCTCCGGAACCCAGGCGCATCCGGCCTCCGTGTTGATGTACCGCAGGCGGGGAAAACGCTCGAATACGCCCGAGAGCAGCAGGTGTTGATAGCTGCGGATCGAGAACCAGGGCGTCTCGAGGAGACGGATCGGCAACGAGACGGAATAGGGGCCGTAGTCCGGAGAGCCCGTCCCGCCATGCTGATTGATCACGACGTCGTGCTCCTGACAGACGGCCCAGAGTCGATCGTACTCGGGCGCGTAGAGCGGCAGGATGTGCGTGCAGTCGTCGGGGACGTGCGGAAGCAGGATCCCGCCCCGGAGCCCCTGCTTCGCGATCCACTCGATGTCCTGGATCGCGTCGTCGATGTCGTTGATGTAGATCAGCCCGATCCCTGCCCGGCGCTCCGGCGCCTCCGCGCAGAAGTCGACGAGCCAGCGATTGTGCGCGCGAATCCCTTCCAGGCGAAGCGCGTATTGATCCGCCGGCGGGTTCCCGCAGATGAGGACGCTCGACCTGAAGAAGGGCGGGACCGTATTCGGAAAGATCACCTCGCCGGCGATGCCTTCGTCGTCCATGTCCTTGATGCGCTCGGTCGCGTCCCAGTTCTTGTGCTTCTTCGAGCCGATGTGCTTCTTCTGGGGATTCTTGTAGCTGCCCCGCCACTCGTCGAAGAGCGCCTGATGCTTCGAGTCCAGGTATTCGCGGTAGGTGGCGATGCTGGCGCCGGCGTGTGAGTCCGCGGTGATGACGGCATAGGGACTGGAATCGCTCACGGCATGCTCCTCGGGTCGTTCGGAATGGGGGCGACACGATACCCCAGGGTCGGCAGGGACCGAAGGAGGAATTCGTCCCCGCGTGGACGACGATCCGGCCGGGTCGAAGCCTGCCCCTCTGGCGCCCCGCGTCCGAAGTCCGCGCGAGGGTCAGGATGAAAGCTCGATCTCGGGGTGGCGGGTCCTGATCATCCGATCGAGGCCCTCCTTCCAGGAGACCCGACAGGGTCCCGCCAGCTCGATCCGCCGCGTCGGATCGAGGCGATATTGATGGATGCCCTGGTCGCTCTCGGCGAACTGGACTTCCCGCCCCACGCGCGCGGCGAGATACCGACAGAGCTCCTGGGTCGAGACCGGCTCGTCGCCGCCCCAGTTCACGATCGTGGCGGGAATCGCCGCATGCGCCAGCAATCCGGGCGTCTGGCTGAAGATGTCCTCCTCGTGGATCGGACTCGCGATCGCGGCCCGGTCCGGGAGCACCGGAATCGGATTCCCAGCCAGGATCATGTCGAGCAGCATCGCCGGGAGGCCGCCATTGTCCCCATAGGCCGCGTTCATGCGAGCGATCGTGGTCGGCAGGCCGAACTCCTCGGCCGCGAAGCGGGCGACCGCCTCCTGCGCGATCTTCGAGACGCAGTAGGTGGGCGCATAAGGCTGAGGGCTGCCACCGAGAGGATCCGTCTCGAGCACGGCGTGCTCGCCGTCCGACGGCGAGGCATAGACGCCGCAGGTCGACATCATGAGACAGGACTCGGCGTCCCGGAACCGCGACATGACGCGGCCGGTGCCCTCGGCGTTGATCCGGATCGAGCGGTCGTAGTCGAGACCGGGAGCGATGATCGCCGCCAGATGCAGCAGGTGGTCCACCCGCTCCGGCAGCCCGCTCCAGTCGGGATCCGAGAGGTCCACGGCGCAGGTCCGGATCCCGGCATCCTCGCAGCGCTTGCGCGAGGCCTCGTCACGGAATCGGGCGATCCCCCAGACCTCGTTGTCCCGGGCCAGCCGCGCGGCCAACGGAAACGCGATCTGTCCCGCCGGTCCAGTGATCAGGATTCGCTTGCCTTCGAGAACGGTCACGGCCTTCTCCCTCTCTTCCGGTTTCTCTTGCTCTCTCTCTCGCTCTCGACCCGCTCTCCGGGGCTCGGCGCCCTGTCGGTCGCCGGCGCTCGGGGAGCTCGTCCGAGCCCCCCGCAGCTTCGCACGAACCCGGGTCTTCTGCCGTCCCTCCGGCGCGATTTCCCGCGCTCCAGAGACCGAGCCCGGTCCCCACGGATCCCCCGGCCAGGGCCGCCTCCCGGAGCGAGCGCGGTAGACTCCGCGCCTCGAAGACTCCCGTGCGGGAAGGAGGAGCCATGACCGAGATCTTCGTCGACGGCGACGCCTGCCCGGTCAAGGACGAGGTCTATGCCGTGGCTTCGCGATTGGGCCTGGCCGTGATCGTGGTCGCCAATCAGCCCATCCGCGTGCCCCGCGATCTCGGCGTCGAGATGATCGTGGTTCCCGACGGTCCGGACGCCGCGGACGACTGGATCGCGGAGGAGATCCGCGCAGGCGACATCGTGATCACTGCGGACATTCCGCTGGCGGCTCGCTGCCTCGAGGTCGGCGCCTTCGCGCTCGGCCCCCACGGCCGCGAGCTCACGACCGATTCGATCGGCGGAGCGCTCGCGACCCGGGAGATCAAGGCCTCGATGCGAGAGACGGGGATCGTCACCGGAGGCCCGCCGCCGCTCTCGGCACGCGATCGCTCCCGCTTCTCGAACGAGCTCGACCGGATCGCGCATCGCGCGCTGCGCGGCTGATCGCGGCCAAGCTCCGGCGAGGCACCGGAGGGCCAGAGCGCGCTTCCCGGCGACGCGGGGACGGGCCTCGCCGACCGGTCTGGCGGTCACTCCGGCCGTCTCGTGAGCCCGACCCCGATTCCCTATCCTCGTCGCCATGGCACTCGCGACACCCATCTGCGATCTCTTCGGCGTCGAGGTTCCCATCTTCCTGGCCGGTATGGGCGGCGTCGCCTATGCGGACGTCTGCGCGGCCGTCTCCGAGGCCGGGGGATACGGGACCCTCGGCATGGCCGCCGAGGGGCCGGAGGGGATCCGGGCAGAGATGCGCAAGGTCCGGGAGAAGACCGACAAGCCCTTCGGCGTCGACCTGCTCGCGGCCCTGCCGGATCAGATGATGGCCGCGATCGACGTCATCATCGAGGAAGGGGCGAGCGCCTTCATCGCGGGGCTCGGCGTGCCCGGCCCGGTGATCCAGAAATGTCATGACCACGGTCTTCTGGTCATGAGTCTGTGCGGCAAGGTGAGCCACGCGGTCGCCGCCGAGGAGGCGGGCTGTGACGTGGTCGTCGCCCAGGGCACCGAGGCCGGAGGCCATACCGGTCGCATTGCAGGCATGGCCCTGATTCCCCAGGTGGTGGACGCCGTCGGGATACCCGTGCTCGCTGCGGGCAGCATCGTCGACGGCCGCGGGCTCGCGGCGGCCCTCGCCTTCGGCTGCCAGGGTGTCTGGATGGGAACCCGCTTCATCGCCTCCCACGAGGCCCGCGCGGGCGAGCCCTACAAGAAGCGGATCGGCGAGATCGGCGCCGACGAGACGCTGGTGACGCGCTGCTATTCGGGCAAGCCCATGCGCGTGATCCGCAACCCCTATGTCGAGGACTGGGAGCGACGGCCCGAGGAGATTCAGCGCTTTCCCGAGCAGATGATGGCCTCCTCCCGGTCGGGCGTGATGGCGACCCTCGCGGGTGCGACCGAGGGCATCGACGAGGATCGACACTGCATGCCCTGTGGACAGGGGGCGGGCGCGATCGACGACATCCTGTCGTGCCGGGAGATCATCGAGAAGACGATCTCCGAGGCGCGAGAGACCCTGGCCCGGCTGGCGCCGCTCGCGGACTGATCGCGATGAGCCTCGGCCGCCCTCTTCTCTCTGCCACTCAGGAGGCTGCCACTCAGGAGGCTGCCACTCAGGAGGCGCCGCCCCGAGAGGCGCGGACGCGGGAGCTCCCGGAGCTCGACTTCGCCACGGCCTGGGAGGCCATCGCCGACGAGATTCCGGAGGCCGACGCGCTCGTGCAGGGCGAGCTCTGCCGGAGCTGGTCGGAGTACGAGGACCGAGCGGCCCGGCTGGCCGCCGCGCTCGCCGCCGCGGGCGTCGGCCCGAGGGCGAACGTGGGCCTGTGCCTTTACAACGGCCCCGAGTACTCCGAGGCGCAGTTCGCGGCCTTCAAGGTCCGCGCGACCCCCTTCAACGTGAACTATCGCTATACGGCGCCGGAGCTCCGCTCGCTGCTCGAGGACGCCGACACCGAGGCGCTCTTCTTCGACGCCTCCCTCGCGGGTCCCATCGGAGAGATCCGGGAGGCCCTGCCCGCGATCCGGCTCTTCGTCCAGGTCGGCGGCGACGCGACTCCCGAGTGGGCGTCCGACTACGAAGGGCTCATCGCCAGCCACTCGCCCGCACCTCGCATCGAACGCTCCCCCGACGACTTGTGGATGCTCTTCACCGGTGGCACGACGGGCCGTCCGAAGGGGGTCCTGTGGCCGCACGCGAGCATGATCGGGACCATGAAGGCGACCTATCGGGGGCTCAAGCAGGAGGTTCCCCGAACGATCGAAGAGCTCCTGACGTCGGTGCGTGCGATCCACGACGCCGGCCGGGTCACGCGCCAGCTGGCAGCGGCGCCGCTCATGCACGGGACCTCCGGCATCAGCGCCCTGACCACCCACATGACGGGGGGCGCGGTCCTGACTCTCGAAGGTCGGTCCTTCTCCGGATCGGAGCTCTTCCGCTGCGTCGAGCGCCATCGCGCCACGCATCTCACGATCGTCGGCGACGCCTTCAGCCGGCCCATGCTCGAGGCCCTCGCCGAGGCAGAGGCCCGCGGCGATCCCCATGACCTCTCGTCCATCTTCTTGATCCTCTCCTCGGGCGTCATGTGGAGCGCGCCGGTGAAGCAGGCCCTGCTGGCGAGAAACCCGCGAATGCGCCTGATGGATTCCGTGGGGTCCTCGGAGGGGGTCGGCTTCGCGTCGAAGCTCGAAGGCGATCCCGAAGGAACGACCACGGCGCGCTTCAGACTGAGCGACCTCGCTCGGGTCCTCACCGAGGACGGACGCGAGGTCGAGCCCGGCTCCGGCGAACGCGGCCGACTCGCGCTCGGCGGACCGCTCCCGATCGGCTACTACAAGGATCCGGAGAAGAGCGAGCAGACCTGGCCGACGATCGGCGGGCAGCGTTATTCGATCCCGGGAGATTTCGCGACCGTCGAGTCCGACGGCTCGATCGTCCTGCTCGGTCGCGGCTCGGCCTGCATCAACTCGGGCGGCGAGAAGATCTACCCGGAAGAGGTCGAGGAGGCCCTGAAGCTCGACCCCGCCGTCGTCGACTGCAACGTCGTGGGAGTCCCGGACGCCCGCTGGGGGGAAGCGATCGCCGCCGTCGTGAAGCTGCGGGACGCCTCGGTGACGGACCAGTCCCTCGTCCGGTCGGTGAAGCGTCGCCTCGCGAGCTACAAGGCTCCGAAGCATGTCGTGCGAGTCGACGAGTTCGTACGCAGCCCGAACGGAAAGTCCGACTATCGCTGGGCGGCCCGGGTCGCTCGCGAAGCCCTCGATCGCTGAGCGCATCCGAGTCGGCTCTGCGGCGACGCGACCGCCCGACGCGCCTTCAGCCCTTCGCGAGCCTTCAGTCCTTCCCGAAGATGACCGCCCCCGTCGGCACTCCGACGCCGCTGGTCACCAGCACGTGCTCGACGCCCTCCGGCTGGTTGCACGAGGTCCCGCGGACCAGACGGACGCCCTCCGCGAGATTGTTCACGCCGTGCAGGTAGGCCTCCGAGAGGAGGCCGCCGTGGGTGTTGTTGGGCAGCGCGCCGCCGAGGGTGAGGGAGTCTTCGGTCACGAAGTCCTTCGCCTCGCCCTTGCCGCAGAACCCGAAGGCCTCGAGCTGCATCAGGACCTCCGGCGTGAACGCGTCGTAGAGGCAGGCGGCGTCCATGTCCTGCGGACCGAGGCCGCTCATCTCGTAGACCCGTTTCGCCGCGAGCTCCATCTCCGGCAGCGAGGCGAGGTCGTCGCGATAGAAGCTCGTCATCTGCTCCTGCCCCTCGAAAGAGGACTGCGTCACGGCGCGGATCTTCACCGCCGGCTGCTTCATGTCCCGAGCCCGCTCGGGGCTCGTGATCAGGAGGGCGCAGCCTCCATCGTCCTCCTGGCAACAGTCGAAGAGGCGCAGCGGCTCGCAGATCATCCGAGAGCTCATGTAGTCGTCCATCGTCATCGGCTTGCCGCGCATCGCCGCGTTCGGGTTGTTCTGCGCGTGCTTGCGCTGGGTGATGGCGACGTGGGCCAGATGCTCGGACGTGGCGCCGTATCGCTCCATGTACAGCTTCGCCTGGAGCGCGATCCAGGAGGCCGGCGTGAGCAGGCCGAAGGGCATGTACCAGGACCAGTGGATCAGGTCGCTGGAGATGATCTGGCCGGAGACCCCCTGCCCCATCCTCTGCCCGGACCGACCGTTCAGGGCCCGGTAGACGACGACGTTCTTCGCCGCCCCCGTCGCGACGGCCATTGCCGCGTGCGCGACCAGACCGACGGCCGCACCGCCGCCGTAGTTGACCTGGCTCCAGAAGGTCATGTCGCCGATGCCGACGGTGCGGGCGACCTCGACCTCGTCACTGGAGTCCATCGTGTAGGTCACGAGGCCGTCGACGTCCGAGGGCTTCAGCCCCGCGTCGTCGATCGCGTTGCGGACGGCCTCGGTCGCGAGGCTCAGCTCGGAGACGCCCGAATTCTTCGTGTAGGCGGTCTGGCCGATTCCGGCGATGGCGGCTTCGTCGTGGAGTGTCGTGGACATGAATCCTTCTCTCTCGTGCGGACCGCCCGTCCTCGCTCTTCCGAGGGCGAGCGCTCGTCGGGTCTCTTCGAGCCTGCGCGCGCGTCCAGCGACGCGTGCACCGGCCTCTCAGGGAAGATCGATCGTGAAGGTGGCGGTCACGTGATTGCCCCAGGCATTGTTGCCCGAGACCTCGATGTCCGCGGATCGCCCCTCGGTCGCCACGACCTTGCCCCGGATCTTCAGGACGTCCCCGGGCATGTTCGGTCCCCCCAGCTTCGTCTTCACTCGCCGAACGACCGCGTTCGGGCCCGCCCAGTCGGTCACGTAGCGACTGCAGAGGCCCTGCGTCGTCAGGATGTTCATGAAGATGTCCGGGAGGCCCTGGGATCGGGCGGCCGAGCGGTCGTGATGAACGGGCGTGTAGTCGCGCGAGGCCAACGCGCCGCCCGCGACCAGCGTCGCCGTGATCGGCAGGTCGAGATCGGGCAGCGCCTGGCCGACCTCGAGATCTTCGATCGAAACCGTCTCTTGCATCGTCTTTCTCCGTTCCCTCGTGGTCCGAGGCCTGTCCGAGGACTAGGCGGCCGGCCTGAAGAAGGGGATCTTGAAGCCGTCGTCGTCCTCGTGGATCACGACCTCGACCGGCATGCCGATCCGACAATTCTCGGGCTCGCAGTCGACGAGCGCCGAGGCGATCCGCTCTCCCTCCTCGAGATCGACGATGATCGACACGATCGGGTACTCGTAGCCGGGAAACTGCGGATGGTGGATCACCGTGAAGGTGTGGATCGAGCCCTTCCCGCTCGCCTCGATGGCATCCCAGGCCTGGGATCCACAGGCATCGCACATGGGGCGCGGCGGATGGCGCAGCTTGCCGCACTCCTTGCAGCGCTGGATCGGAAGGCATCCATCGGCGGCCACCTTCTCCCACCACCATCCGTTGTCCCGGCCCATCGGCGGCTTGATGCGGGAAGGCTTCTGCGCGACGGCCTCCTCGCCTCCGGCATCCGAAACCGCCTCCTGCTCCTGCGCCGGCTTGAAGCGCAGGACGCGGAAGCTCATCGAGCCGAGATCCTCTCCGTCCTGGTTCGTGAAGCGGGTCTTCGTCGTGATGAAGTAGCCGATGCCCGCGCCCGTGGCCTTCTCTTCGGAGATCTCGTCGATCACCGTCTCGGCCGTCACCGTCTCGCCGAGCCTCGGGTAGCGGGTGTAGACCTCTTCCGTGTTCGTACCGAGGACCCCCGTGTAGCCGTGGTCGGCCAGCAGCTTGTGCAGCCGCTGCTGCTCGTTCCGGGGCTCGTCGTACCCCTCGTGCATCGTCCAGCCCTCCATCACCCAGGCCTGGAGCATCGTCGGCGGCGCCACGATCTCGCCGTGGACCGTCTGCTTCGCGGCCTCGGGATCGAGATAGGCCGGATGCGTCTCGCCCATCGCGTCGCACCACTGGCGGATCATCGGCTCGTTGACGGGATCGCGGCCGGTGACCGGAGGTCCGATCGGCCTGCCGACGTAGCTTCGGATTTCGGCCTCGAGGGCCTGCTTCTTTTCGTCGTTCATCTCGAGTCCTTGCCTCGTCTTCCAGGAGCCGCGCATTCTCCGACCGGGGTCGACCCCGAGGACGGACCGCGACGAGCGGAGCCGGTGACTCGTCCTCGGCGAGCGCAGGGACGGGCGCGTGGCCCGTGTCCGTGCGACCCGTGAGGACGGCGGCCGGATTCTAGCGACTCCGATCGGGCTGTGAGGGGGGTCCAACGGGAAATCCCGGAGGCCGGCCGTGTCCGGATCGCGGGCGCGAACGGCGACGCGGGAGCCGGCTCAGGCCGCCCGGCGGGCGACGCCTCGATACATCTGGGCGACGATGCCCGGCCCCGGCGCGCGGAAGCGATCGAGACGGTCCAGCTCGAAGCCGCCCTCCTCCACCAGTCGGTCGATCTTGCGATTGATGTTGCAGCCGTCGCAGACCCGCCGCCAGAGCGGATTGATGCGGTCCTGCCATCGCGCCGTCCCGGGCTCGTCGGCGCGTCCATGCTCGATGAAGACATATCGCCCACCGGGCTTCAGCACCCGGCGCATCTCTTCGAGGGCACTCGAGACGTCGGGGATCGAGCAGAGCGTCCAGGTCGTCACGACAGTATCGAAACGACCGGCGTCGAAGGGCAGGCCTCCGTCTGCCCGGAGCGTCTGGCGGGACACGGGGAAGGCGCTCGATTCGATCCGTCTCTGCACCGATCGGACGTCGGCCACCTCCATCGGATCGATCCCGACGAGCCCCGTCACGACCGGCCGGTAGTAGCGGAGATTCAGGGCGGTGCCGAAGCCGACCTCGAGCACCTCGCCGTCGGCCTCCACGAGCGTCTCCTCGCGAAGCGGGTCCATCTGCCGCATGAGCAGGTCCTGGAGGCGAGGCTTGATCCACTGGCGCATTCCCATGGAGACCGAGGATGCCAGGCGCGAGCGGCGACCGCCACGGCGCAATGCTGTGTCGAGGCCGCTCGAGTCACGGGCGCGGCTCGCCGAAGAGCAGGCGGACGAGGGTCGCTCGGCTACGCTTGCCCGCCACGGCCCCTCCTCGCACCCCGGGCC
>CAYXLY010000120.1:0-11122 GCA_964466005.1 uncultured Spirochaetaceae bacterium
GAGCCCAGCTTCCGAAAGTCGAGGAAAACCCCGTGAGCCAATTCGATCAGCAATTCGAGAAGATGCGCAACCAGGATGGATTCATCGCTGCCCTCGACCAGAGTGGCGGCAGCACCCCCAAGGCCCTTCGGCTCTACGGCATCGCCGACGGCGACTGGTCGAACGAGGAGGAGATGTTCGACCTCGTGCACGAGATGCGCTCCCGCATCATCACGAGCCCCGCCTTCGATGGAAGTCGCATCCTGGGCGCGATCCTGTTCGAGAACACGATGGAGCGCGAGATCGAGGGACGCCCCAGCGCCGAGTACCTGTGGAGCGTGAAGAACGTCGTCCCCTTCCTCAAGGTCGACAAGGGGCTCGCGGACGAGGTCGACGGCGTCCAGCTGATGAAGCCGATGCCGAAGCTCGACGCGCTCCTCGACCGGGCGAAGAAGGAGAAGGGCATCTTCGGGACCAAGATGCGGTCGGTCATCAAGCAGGCGAGCCCGAGCGGAGTCCAGGCCATCGTCGCGCAGCAATTCGAGATCGGCCGTCAGATCGTAGCGGCCGGCCTGGTGCCGATCATCGAGCCCGAGGTCGACATCCACTGTCCCGACAAGGCCGACGCGGAGGCCCTCCTGAAGAGCGCGATCCTCGAGCAGCTGAACGGGCTCGACCCCGACCAGACCGTCATGCTCAAGCTCACCCTGCCCGAGGTGGACGATCTCTACATGGACTGCATCGAGCACGACCGGACGCTGCGCGTGGTCGCCCTGTCGGGCGGCTACAGCCGCAAGGAGGCCAACGCGCGCCTCGAGCGGCAGCACCGGATGGTCGCGAGCTTCTCCCGGGCGCTCACGGAGGGGCTCTCGGCCCAGCAGTCCAAGGAGGAGTTCGACTCGATGCTCGACGCGTCGCTCGAGAGCATCTTCCAGGCCTCGAAGACCTGAGGCGTTCTCGAGTCCCGGACCGCTACCCGACTCGCTTCGAGCGGGCCTGCCCGGCAGCCGCCCGGCAGGCCCGCTCGAACGAAGGTCCGAGCCGAGGGAACCGCCGGACGGATCAGCCGAAGGCGCCCTCCTCGCGCAGACGCGCGATCGTCGCCTCGTCCTTGCCGAGCACCTCGGCCATCACCTGATCCGTATGCTGCCCGGCGGTGGGGGCCAGGGTCGGCACCGGAAGCTTCTCGCCGTTCACGAACACGGGCAGCGGCAGCTGCTCACAGCCCACGGCCTCGGTGGGCAGGAAGCCCATCCGTTCCTGGAATTGCGGATCCTCGGCGATGGACGCCTGGGTGTTGATGGGCGCGAGCGTCGTGTTGAACTCGCTCCCGAAGGCGACCCACTCCTTCACGGTCTTCGTCTTGAAGATCTTCTGGAGCTCGGCCTGCAGCTCCTTGTTGCCGCGCGCATGGTCGGCGTACTTCGAGCCCGGCCACTTCTCGAACAGATCCATCCGACCGACGCCTTCGCAGAAATTCTTCCAGAAGGCCTGCTCCGAAGCCATGAAGAGGACATGGCCATCGGCGGCCTCGTAAGCCTGATAGCGCACGCCCTCCCACATTCCGGCCAGGCCCGCCGGACGTCGCTCGTAGTCGTCCGACGGGTTGCCGGTCACCTCGTCCTCCGGACGCAGATAGGCCCGCTCGGTCTCGATGCGGTACCAGTCCATGTAGGCGGAGGCGTCGGACTGGGCCATCTCGAGCTCGCATCCCTCGCCGGTCTCGCGCGCCTTGATCACCCCGGCGAGGATCGCGACCGCGCCCAGCATGGGGCCCACGTTGATTCCGACGTTCGGCAGGTTCGGCGGGATCCGGGTGAAGCCTTCGTCGTCCTGGATCGGCTGCACGATGCCCGACCACGTGTCGTACGCGATTCCGTGGCTCGGCAGGTCCCGGTAGGGGCCCGTGGCGCCGTAGCCCGAGAGCGTGGCGAACACGATCTTCGGGTTCACCTTCTTCAGATCCTCGTAGCCGAGTCCGAGCTTCGCGAGCGAGCCGGGTCGCATCGCCTCGACGACGACGTCGGCGCTCGCCACGAGCTCCTTGTAGAGCTTCACGCCCTCCTCGCTCTTGAGGTTCAGGGTGATGCTCTTCTTGCCCCGGTGCGTGTGGAGATGGAGCAGGGAGACTCCCTCCACGATGGGCCACGTCATCTGCCGGATGTAGTCGCCCGCCGGCGGCTCGACCTTGATGACGTCGGCGCCCATGTCGGAGAAGAAGGTCGCGACGAAGCCGGGCCCGAGCAGGCTCGACTCGATGACGCGGACACCGGAAAGGAGGTTGGAGGGGCTGCTCATGATGATCGTGCTCTCGTCTCTGTCTTCGGGAGGTTGGAGGGTAGGGCTCTCCGCGAGGCGGAGTCCGGACCGGATCCTATCGACTCGTTCGGACTTCGGCACCCGAGCGATCCCCATGAATCGCTCCGCCGAGCGCGGGCCGGTCCGGCCCGTCGGGCCCGCCCGGGCCAGGCCGGACCGTCGACGAGCCGGAGATCGACCGGCTAGAGTCTCGGCCGCCTCCGGATCGGAGCGGCTCCCCGGGAAGACGGGTCCGCTCCGAGCCGACTCCAGACAGGAAGCCGCCGATGGATCAGGGAGCGACGGACCGCAACGCGCAGAGCAACGGAATCGCGGCCAGGCCGCGGCGCCTCGAGTCCGTGGAAGACTGGTGGGGCGACTTCGAGGTGGTCGTCGTCGGTCTCGGCATCGCGGGCGGCGCCGCCGCCATCGAGTCGCTGCGCGCCGGCGCACGGACCCTGGTCCTCGAGCGCGGGACCCGCGGCGGGGGGACGACGGCGCTCTCCGAGTGCACGATCTACCTCGGGGGCGGTACGCGGGTCCAGAAGGCCAACGGATTCGAAGACTCGGTGGACCTGATGAAGGCTCACGTGAGCGCGGCAGCGGGGCCCACGGCCGATCCCGAGAAGGTCCGGCTCTACTGCGAGGGCAGTCTCGAGCATTTCGACTGGCTCGAGGGCATCGGCGTCGAGTTCAAGGACACCTATCACGAGGAGAAGGTGATCTTCCCGCCGGGTGACGATTGCCTGATCTTCTCCGGGAACGAGCAGGCCTGGCCCTTCTCCGCCGAGTCGACGCCCATGCCCCGCGGCCACAAGCCCAGATGGGACGGACCGGCCGGCGGATACGTGATGGAGCAGGTGATCCGGACGGTCGGCGAGCTCGGGGGCACGATCCAGAACGAGTCGCGCGTGGAGCAGCTCATCACCGACTCCGACGGACGCGTCGTCGGCGTGGTCGCGCGCATCGAAGACGAGCCGGTCTGCATCCGGGCTCGTCGCGGCGTGATCCTCACCGCCGGCGGCTTCGTGATGAACCGCGCCCTGTGCCGGCAGTACGCGCCGCATCTCGCCAAGCTGAAGCTTCCGACCGCCTCGGAAGGAGACGATGGGAGCGGGATCCTGCTCGGGCTCTCCGTAGGGGGCGCGGCCGTCAACATGGACGAGGGCCTCGTCATGACGCCCTACTTCCCGCCGGCGAGCCATTTGAAGGGCATCCTGGTGAGCGATCAGGGCCAGCGCTTCATCAACGAGGACTGCTATCACGGGCGGGTGACGGACGCGATCCTGCGCAAGGCCGACGGCCGGGCCTTCCTGATCGTCGACGACGAGATCTATGGCCAGACGATGGTCCCCTACCGGATGGCGGGCATCGAGGAGACCTTCGAAGGCCTCGAGCGGGAGCTGGGCATGCCGGAGGGCAGCCTGGTCCACACGATGGAGTACTACAACCGCCACGCTCGGAAGGGCGACGATCCCCTCTTCCACAAGGCCCCCGGCTACCTGAAGCCGCTCGACGCACCGCCCTACGCGGCCCTCGACGTCGGTCTCGAGACCGCGCCCTGGGCCGGCTTCACCCTGGGCGGCCTGGACACCCGGCCGACGGGAGAGGTGCTCACCGCCGGCGGCGAGGTCGTCCCCGGCCTCTACGCCGCGGGCCGCACGTCCGCGGGCCTGACGCGTTCGGGCCGCTTCTACGCGAGCGGCATGTCGGTCGGCGGAGGCAGCTTCTTCGGCCGCCTGGCGGGGCGGACGGCGGCGGGCGGCGCGGAGAACGCGCCAGAGTGATCGGCTCGGAGACCGGGGACGCGCAGGTCGAGCCCTTCGAGATCCAGGTGCCCGAGGCCGTCCTCGAGGACCTCCGCGAACGCCTCGCGCGCACGCGATTTCCCGACCAGGTGAACGACGCGGACTGGTCCTGGGGCACCGACCTCGAGACCCTCCGCGAGCTCTGCCGCTATTGGCGGGAGGACTTCGACTGGCGCGCGCAGGAGGCGAGGCTGAACGCGATTCCGCAGGTCCGGACCGTGATCGACGGGCTCTCGATGCATGCCATCGCCGCGCCGTCCGCCGAGCCCGACGCCCTGCCACTCGTGCTGACCCACGGCTGGCCGGGCAGCTTCGCGGAGTTCGCGGACATCGTGGAGCCGCTCCGCGACCCGCGCGCCTTCGGCGCCGATCCCGCCGACGCCTTCCACGTGATCTGTCCCTCGATCCCCGGCTACGGCTTCTCGCAGGCCTCCCCGACTCCCGGCATGACCTGTCGGCGCGTGGCCCGGATGGAGGCCGAGCTCGTCCGGCGGCTCGGCTACGAACGCTTCGGGGCGCAGGGCGGCGACTGGGGCTCGGTGATCGGCGGGCTGCTCGCCGCCCTCGAGCCCGAGCGCTGCGTCGGCCTGCATCTCAACATGGTCCTCGCCGGTCCGCCCCGCGACGTCGCCGATCCGATGGCGCAGGTCACGGAGGCCGAGAAGGCGCATCTCGAGCGGTCTCGGGCAAGCCGATTCGAGGTCACCGGCTACGAGCATCTCCAGGGCTCGCGGCCGCAGACCGCGGGCTACGGCCTGAACGATTCACCGGCCGGGCTCGCGGCCTGGATGATCGAGAAGTACCGGGCCTGGAGCGACTGCGGGGGGGATATCGAGAGTCGCTTCAGCAAGGACGCCCTCCTGACCCAGATCACTCTCTACTGGGTGACGGGAACGATCACGTCCTCGATGCGTCTCTATTACGAGACCCACCACGAGAGCGAACGGCTCTCCCCCGGCCGCGTGCCGACCGGCGTCGCGGTCTTCCCGGCCGAGATGATCCGGGCGCCCCGGGCCTGGGCGGAGGCCCGCTACGACATCGTGCATTGGACCGAGATGCCCTCGGGCGGCCACTTCGCGGCCCTGGAGGAGCCCGACCTGCTGGTCCAGGACATCCGGGCCTTCTTCCGGAAGGTGCGCGCCGGGGGCGCGCGCGTTTGAGGCCCGGGGCGGCCGCGGCGGGTCGGCCACCCGGCCCCGACCCGCGCAACGGCCCCCATCCCGATCCGCGGAGCGCCCCTCGAGACCGCGTCTTCCTCGAGGCCCCGCGAGCCACGGCTTGCGGCGAGCGTCGACCGACTCGGATAGCGTCGGGGGGCGCTCCGGAGGCAGCCCCGGGGCGCCGGGGCGCCGAGAGACGCCGATCCCGAGGAAGACGAGGCCAGGCTCGACCATGCAGATCGGAATGACCCTGCCGTCGATGGTGATCGACGGCTCCTACTCGCGGTCGACGACGCTCGACTGGTGCCGGCTGTCGGAGGCGGCCGGCTTCGCCTCGATCGCCTGCGGCGAGCGGATCACCTTCGGCAATCAGGAGCCGCTGGTCCTGCTCTCGGCCGCGGCGGCCCTGACCGAGCGGGTCCGGATCTTTCCGACCGTCGCGATCCTCCCGATGCACGCCACTGCCTGGATCGCGAAGCAGATGGCCACGCTCGACGTGCTCTCGAACGGGAGGCTCACCCTCTCGGTCGGCACGGGCGGTCGCAAGCACGATTATCGGGCGGTGGGGGCGCGCTTCGAGGGCCGGAATCGGCGCATGCGCGAGCAGATCGACGAGCTCCGGAGCCTCTGGGCCGGTCAGCCGCCCTTCGAGCGCGCGGGAGCCGTCGGCCCCCGGCCCGTCCAGGACCCGGTTCCGCTGCTCGCCGGCGTGATGGGGCCGAAGTCGACCCGTCGGGCGGCCGAATGGTCGGACGGACTCTGCGGGAGCGTGGTCGACTGCGACTTCGACGGACTTCCGGGCTGGGTGAGGCATGCCCGCGAGGCGTGGGAGGAGGCCGGACGATCCCAGCCCCCCTTCCTCTCGACGACCTGCTGGTATGCGCTCGGACCCGACGCCCACGCCACGCTCACGCGCTATGTCCACGACTACATGGCCATCTTCGGAGAGCGGCCTGCTCGAGCGATGGCCGAACGGCAGGTCGTCTCGAGCCCCGAGGCGCTCCACCGCGCCTGCGAGGCGGCCGCCGAGGCCGGCTGCGACGAGCTGATCCTGGTCCCGGCCAGCGCCGACCGTCGTCTCCTCGAAGACACGATCGACTCGCTCTCGGCGCGAGGCTGGCTCGGGGCGGACTGAGAGATCGCTCGCCCGAATCGGCGAGAGCCGTGACGAGGCGGGGCGGGAGAGGAGAGCCTGCTTGTCTGCCATCATCGACGTCGACGCCCATTTCGAGCCCGGGCCCGACTGGCTCGAGCCCTACCCGGACCTCGCGGCGCGTCTTCCGCGACTCGACCCGTCCCTGCTGGCCGTCGACGCGATCGTCGGCGATCTGCTTCGACACGTCCCCGAGGCCGAGCGACCTCCGATCGAAGACCTCCGGCCGCCCGGTCTCCTCACGCTCTTCGGCCAGGAGAAGGCCGCCGAGGCGGAGCGACGGGCGGAGTTCGAGGGCAAGGCGCAATTCCAGGCCGCGAACGCCGGGGCCCGGATCGCCTGGCTCGATCAGCAGGGCATCGCCGTCCAGAACGTGATCTGCCTGTCGGGCATCGCATACGAGCTGGAGGTCCGGGATCCCGCGCTGCGACGGGAGATCCTCTGGACCTGCAACAGCTGGCTCGCCGACACCTGTGAGGCGTCGGGTGGCCGTCTGCTCCCGGTCACCGCGCTCGACTATCACGACCTGGATCTCGCCGTGCAGGAGCTCGAACGCATGCGCGGCCGCGGGAGCCGAATCTTCCTGATCCCCGCCCATCCGGTGGCCGGAGTCCCGCCCGCGCATCCGAGCTGGGACCGCGTCTGGTCTGCCGCGGTCTCCCTGGGCATGACACCCATGCTCCATACCGGCTTCGAGCGCATGGATTTCGATCCGGGCTGGGCCAACCTCGGAGGCGACCCGACCCTGCTCCGGATGCTGGGCGGCGCCCACCGGCACGTGGCGCCGATGACGCTGCTCTATGCGCTGATCTACAGCGGCGTCTTCGAGCGGTTCCCGCTGCTGACGGTGCTCCTGGCGGAGGTCGGCACCGGCTGGCTGCCCTTCATGATGCGTGAGATCGACGATCGGATCTCGGCGACCGCGGAGCTCTTCATCGGGCGCTACGCGCTGCCTCTCGCACCGAGCGAGTATCTCGCCCGGAACGTCCGGGCCACGCCGCTCTCCGGCGGCAACGACCAGCCGCTCACGGACATCCTGGAGGCGCTTCCCGAGGACATGATCGTCTTCTCCTCCGACTTCCCGCATTTCGAAGGATTCACCGACCCGATCGGTCATTACCGCGAGGCCCTCGCGGGCCTCCCCTCGGAGCGGGTCGAGCGATTCCTCGGCGGCTCGATCGCCGACGTCTATGCGCGCATGGGAGATCCGATCGCCCTGCCGCGAGTCGGATGAGGAAGATGTCTGCGGCCGAATCCCGGGCCGTCGCCTGCATTCGATCGCATCTGCGGGCCGCTCGATGCGTTGCGCCCGGTCGCCGGAGCGGAACGCGACGCTAGCTCCGACCGAGGAGCACCCAGCCTCCGATCACGATGAAGCCCAGGCCCGCGATCCATCGGAGGGTGGCAGGCGACAGGGTCCGGCTCACCAGATCCCCGGCCAGCACTCCGATCGCCGATGCGAGCACCAGGGCAGCCGACGCGGCGAGAAAGACCAGGAGCCGGGACCGATCCGCATCGGCGGCGTAGAGCAGCGTCGCCAGCTGGGTCTTGTCCCCGAGCTCGGCGACGAAGACCGTCAGGAAGACCGTCGCGAATGACTGCCAATCCACTGGAGCGCCTCCTCGAGCGATGAATCGAGATTCCTCGACCGCCGCCGACTCTACCCGAAGGTCCTCCCGAAGATCCCGATCCCGGCCGCAAAGACCAGCCAGTACCCGGGCGAGGCAGAGGGGGATCGCGCAGACCCGTTGGACCCGATCCGCGCCCTCGGCGGCACCCCACGCCGGTCGGCCCCTCGGCCGGGCAAGTGAATCGGGCAGAGAATCGACCCGGTCGCCAGGACGGCCACTCCTGGGACATCTTGTCGCAGATCGCCCGAGAGTGCGCCCGAGCTCCTCGGCGCCGGGGATCGAGAGCCGGGTGAGCGGCTCTCGATCGGGGTCTCGCGGATGGCACGCGGGATGCATTCATGTGAGAGAGTCCGATCGAGCCCCATCGAGTCCACTCGATCCAGCGAGGGCATCGAGCGGCAGCAGAGTCCGACGGAGGAGCGATTCGTGACGGCCCGAGCGAAGATTCCCAGCGCCCGCGAGATCATGCAGACCAAGCTTCAAACCATCCGGAGCGACGCCGAGATCGAGGATGCCGTGCGGCTCCTGCTCGCCAAGGGGCATTCGGGGGCGCCGATCGTCGACGACGCCGGACGGCTGCTCGGCGTGCTCTCCGAGTACGACTGCATCCGCGTCCTGACCCAGGCCGTGGCGGAGGGCTGGCCGGATGGACGGGTCGAGCACCAGATGACGACGGAGGTCGAGTCGGTCCCGCCTTCGGAGGACATCTTCTCGCTCTCCGCTCGCTTCATGCGAGGCCGTCATCGCCGACTCGTGGTGGTCGAGAACGAGAAGGCCATCGGACTGATCTCCCGGCGCGATCTGCTGCGAGCCCTCATCGCGATGGAGCGCGAGATCGATCGATCCCACCCTCAGACCACCTACGAGCTGATCGAGGCGCGCCGTCGCGCCCTCGACTGAGGCCGTCGGCTGGAGGGCCGTCTGGTGGGCCGGAGCGCGCCATCAGACTCGCGCCTCCGGCTCTCGAGCCGGTGATGCGGGAGCCTCCGCTTGACGGCCACGATCGCGATCATCCTCGGTGGCCTCGCGATGAGCGCGATCGCGCTCGTCGGCAGCGTCACGCTCCTGCTGTCCCAGTCGACGCTCGATCGCTTGATCCGGCCCCTCGTCGCGCTCGCGGCCGGATCCCTGCTCGGAGGCGCCTTCTTCCACATGCTTCCCGCAGCGGCCGCGCAGGGCGTATCGCCGATCTCCTCGGCCATCGGGGTGATGATCGGGTTCTCGCTCTTCCTCTCCCTGGAGCAATTCCTCCACTGGCATCATTGTCGACGCGAAGGTCTTTGCGAAGCCGGTCGGGAGGAGCATCGACAGGAGGATCGAGAAGGCGTTCGCGAGAGCGGGGCCGAGTCGGCCGGCTCCAAGGCGCCCCATACCTACCTGATCCTGCTCGGCGACGGGCTGCACAACTTCCTGGGCGGCCTCGGCGTGGGCGGCGTCATGCTTCTCGACCTGAAGCTCGGAATGACGGCCTGGCTGGCCGCGGCGGCCCACGAGGTCCCCCAGGAGCTCGGCGACTTCGGCGTCCTGGTCCATGGCGGCTGGCGGAAGGGGCCGGCGCTGCTCTTCAACCTGCTCTCCGGCCTCTCCTTCCTGCTCGGCGGACTCGTCAGCATCCTCCTCGCCGAGAGCATCGACGTGGCGCTGCTGGTGCCCTTTGCCGCGGGGAACTTCCTCTACATCGGCGCCTCCGATCTCGTTCCCGAGATGAACCGGCACCAGAGTCAGAGCCTGGAATCCCGAGCGATCGAGCTCGCCTGCTTCCTGGCCGGGGTGGGGCTCCTCGGTGGGATCGGCTGGATGCTCCGGACCTGAGACCCGGAGCGCGTCGGCGCGCGATTGCCCATCCGTCGCAGCGAGCTTCCCTTCCCGTCGCTCCGTCGGCGCGTCGCTCCCCGGTCGAGTGTGCGCCTGCGCCCCGGCTCAGGCGCTCTCTTTCGACTCGCCATGCGCGAGCCGGAGGAACTCCTCCTTCTCGAGGGTCTCGCGCTCGAGGAGCTCGTCGGCCACGCGCTCGAGACCGTCCCGATGACGCTCGAGAATCGACCGGGCCTCTCCGTAGAGCTGCTGGAGGAGCTGCTCGGTCTCCTCGTCGATCAGGGCGGCCGTGCGCTCGCTGCAGCCCTGCACCCCTGGCCCCTCCGCTCCGAGCTCCGACAGTGAGGTCGGCTCCTGCGGACCACAGTGGAGAAGTCGGTTCGAGGCGCCCATGCCGAAGCGGGCGACGACGCTGCGCGCCAGACGGGTCGCCTGCTCGAGGTCGTTCTCCGCCCCGGTGCTGACCTCACCGAAGACGATCTCCTCGGCCGCACGGCCTCCGAGGAGTCCGCGGATCCGGTCGAGGAGCGCGCTGCGCGTGAGCAGGTGCTGGTCGCCGGTCGGGAGCTGGAGCGTATAGCCGAGCGCGGCTCGGCCCCGGGGCACGATGCTGATCTTGTGCACGGGGTCGCAGGCGGGACAATGGGTGGCCACCACGGCGTGGCCGGCCTCGTGGAAGGCCACCCGCCTCTTCTCCTCCGACTCGAGTCGGCGGCTCTTGCGCTCCGGCCCCGCCACGACCTTCTCGACGGCCTCTTCGAGGATGTCCTGGGTGATCTCCCGGCGGCCGAGCCTTGCCGTGGAGATGGCCGCCTCGTTCATCGCATTGGCCAGATCCGCCCCGGAGAAGCCCGGCGTCGATCGCGCGACGGTCTTCAGATCGACCTCGGGCGCCAGGGGCTTGTTCCGCGCATGGACCTCGAGGATCGCCCGCCGCGCCTCGACGTCGGGCGCGTCGAGCACGACCTGTCGGTCGAAGCGGCCCGGGCGCAGGAGGGCGGCGTCGAGCACGTCGGGACGGTTCGTCGCCGAGAGCAGGATCACCCCGACATTCGCATCGAAGCCGTCCATCTCGACCAGGAGCTGGTTCAGCGTATGCTCGCGCTCGTCGTTGACGTTGCCGATCCGCACGCCCCGAGCGCGTCCGATGGCGTCGAGCTCGTCGATGAAGACGATACAGGGCGCGTTCTGGCTGGCCTGCTCGAAGAGATCCCGCACCCGCGCCGCGCCGACGCCGACGAACATCTCGACGAAGTCGCTGCCACTGAGCGAATAGAA
>CAYXLY010000121.1:0-11072 GCA_964466005.1 uncultured Spirochaetaceae bacterium
CGTTCAGCCGACGGGTCAGCATCCCGCCCGAGGAGACCCAGACGACCCGCGCCGCCTCGGCGGCCTCCAGCGCATCCCGCAGCCCGCGCGTCAGCCGGTGGGGTCCCGCGACGTGGGTCGCGAAGGTCAGCTCCAGGCGGTCCGCCGTCTCGATCCGCTCGTCCGGGAGCACGCCCGCGTTGTGGACGAGGATGTCGACGGGCTCCCGGACCAGCTCCCGGACGGCCGAGTCGATGGATGCGAAGTCCGAGACGTCGAGGCGGACGAGCTGCACACGCCGATTGCCGGTCGTCTCGCGAATCGACCGCATCGCGTCCTCGCCCGCCTCGCGGCGACGACAGAGGAGCACGACCTCGGCTCCGAGATCCGCGAGCGCCAGGGCGGTCTCGTAGCCGATGCCCGAGTTCGCCCCCGTCACCAGAGCCCGACGGCCATAGAGGTCGACCTCGAGATCCCGGGGATCGAACCCGAGCGCATGCCGGCGGAAGCCGATGCGGTCGAAGGAGAAGAGCGGCGAGACGTCGAGCAGCGGACGGATCGCCTCCGCGACGGGCGCCAGCAGGGAGGGCTGCGGGGAGTCTTCGATGGGAGGGGCCTCCTCGCCGAGCGCCTCGTCGATCGTCTCGGGCGCGACATGATCTCCGGCCTCGCGCGATCGATGCGCCAGCCGGGTCTCGCCGCCCGCGGCGAGCACGAAGACGCCGCCGAGCTGCCACGGATCACCCTGGACCGAAGCCTGCCTCGCTCCACTTCGCAGGGCGCGCACGGCGTTCTTCAGGAGTCGCGGCGACGCGGCCTCGACGCGTCCGCGACGCAAGCCCGCGGCACGATAGGCCGAGAGCTCCGGATCCACGAGCAGCGGGCCTTCGATCGCGAAGTCTTCCCGGAAGGCCTCGGCGAACCCGGCCGTGCCGTTGCCGATGATCACGACCTCGACACCCTGCTCCCGCCATCGTTCGATCGGGTCGCGCAACTGCGCGACTTGCTCACGACAGAACAGTCAACCGAAGTGGCGGAGGAAGATCAGGACGACGGCGCGGTCCTTCCAGAAGTCCCCCAGTCGGACATGTCGTCCGGAGGCGCTGTCCTCGAGCTCGATCGGTGCGAGTCGGCTGGCGATGCGCAAGAGTCCGCTCCCCCGGTTTCGAGCGGCTCCAGCGCCACCCGTTCAGCGAGACTAGCCCCGGGGCAGAGCCCGTCCAGACTCAGCGATCGCGGACGCCCGAGCGCGCGAGGGCTCGCGCCGCCTCGTGCAGCTCGGCGCGAAAGTCCGGATCGGCGATCTCCGCCAGCGCCCGGGCGCGCTCCTCGACCGTGAGTCCGGCGAGCTCCGCCGCGCCGTGCTCGGTCACGACCACGTCCACCTGATGTCTCGGGCTCGTCACGATCGCGCCGGGCGCGAGCCGGGCCGCCAGGCGACTCCGCCGTTCGCCGTCGACCGTGACGGTGGAGGGCAGGCAGAGCATCGACCGGCCCCCGGCGGCGAGCCCCGTTCCTGCCAGGAAGTCCTCGTGCCCTCCGATGCCCGAGTGCTGCACGCCGTCGATCGAGTCGGCGACGACCTGGCCGTGGAGATCGAGAGAGAGCGCGCCGTTGATCGAGATCATGTCGTGCTGCCGCGCGATCACGCCGGGATCGTTCACGACGTCGACCGGAAGGAAGCGGACGCAGGCCTGCTCGTGCAGCCACGCGTAGAGATCGCTCGACCCCATCGCAAAGGTCGCGATCGACAGGCCGTCGAAGAGCCCCTTGCGATTCGCGACCTTCCCGGCGCGATGCAGCCGCATCAGGGCGTCGGTGAACATCTCGCTGTGGATCCCGTAGTCGCCGCCCCCGCCCTCGGCGAGGATCCGGACCACGGCGTTGGGAATCCCGCCGATCCCCGTCTGCAGGGTCGCCCCGTCCGGGACGAAGGCGGCCACGTGCTCGGCGATCGCCAGCTCGACCTCGCCGGGCGGGGCGTCCGGAAGCTCGGGGGGCGCGGCATCGCCCTCGATCCAGACATCGACCTCCTCGAGAGCGATGGAGTGGGGATGATCGGGCGGCAGACCGAAGGTCCGGGGAAAGCGGGGGCTGGTCTCGACCATGAGGAGTCGCCCGGGATCGCGCGCGGCCGCTCGGATCGCCTCGACCGAGGCCCCGGCATGGAGCGAGAGCGAGATCCGGCCCTCGTCGTCCGGGGGCGCGCCCGCGGTCGCCACCACCCGCGGCTCGAAGCGCTCGATGATCCTCGCGAAACGGCGGAAGTCGGCCGGCACGAAGGAGACCGCATGTCCGGCCGCTCGCAATGCCCGCTCGGCCGGCCCCAGGAAGCCGGAGCGCAGGCTCACCCCGGGCTGCGCGAAGAGCGGAAAGAGCTCGACCAGCAGCGCCGCGAAGACCTCGAGCCGGATCCAGTCCTCCCGCTGCCCAAGCGCTCTCAGGAGCTCGATGGGCTGGCCCGGCCCGAGCGGGACGGCCAATCGATCGTGGGGCTTCAGCTGCGCGGCGGCCTGCTCGGCGGTCGAGGGTGTGGGCGTGGGTGTGGGCAATCTCGGGGTCCTTCCAGTCGGGGATCGTCCGATGATGAACCAGAGCGTCCCCGACGGCCATGAAGCGCCCGAGATGGATCCATCCGCATCGGCGGCTCTTTTCCCGGTAGAATGTCCCGATGACCCGACGAAGGCCCCGGCAGGAGGTCGCCGGCCCCGCCTGGCCCGATCAGGAGGGGTCGGGCCGCATCGTATTCCTCGTCGACGTCGCCAGTCGGATCGAGCGACGGCTCGTGGATCGCTGGATCCAGGCCACGCGACCGACCGAGGGCGCCTGCGACGCCTACGAGGTGCTGCCGATCCCGCCGACCCGCCGCCGGCGGCGACGCCAGCCGGTCGACCCCAGGCTCCAGGCGACGCTCGCCCTCGCCCACCCCGGGACGAAGGGCCGAGGCGGCACCAACGGATCGATCGAAGCGAAGGCCTGGGCCGGGCAGGAGGCGCGGTCGGACGATGCGCTGATGGCGCCGCTCCGCGTCATCTGGCGCGCTCGCCTGCGCGACGGTCATCGCCGCGCGAGCTTCTGGGGACTGCTGACGGCGGGCGATCCGCGAGACCCCGGCTGGCTCCGTCAGATCTGGATCCTGCGCACGGATCCCGACCGCTGCGTGATCGTCGCGGGCGAGCCCGCTCCGGCCTCGGATCTCCGCAGACGGTGGATCGAGGCCTGCGGAGCCGACTCGGCGGAGACGGAGGGATTCGCCGAGTTCGTGGCGCAGAAGGCGACGCTCGCTCTCGAGCGGGCCGAGCGAGCCGTTCGCGGCGCCCGCTACAAGGTTCCCCGTCTCGTGCGGGAGGAGATCCTGGGCAGGCCCGCCTTTCGCGGCGGACTCGCGCGGCTCGCCGAAGCGGGCCCGGATGCGAAGGGGCGCCGTCCGACGCCGGCGAAGATCGAGTCGGAGGCCACCCGAAACCTCAAGGAGATCGCGGCCACGCACAGCCCGCTCGTGATCGACCTCCTGACCAGCCTGATCCACTGGCTCTACCGACGGGGCTACGACGAGACGCTCGCCTACGACCCCGCCGCCATGAAGGGCATCGCCGCCCTCGAGGAGCGCCATCCGGTCGTCTTCCTGCCGAGCCACAAGTCCAACCTGGACCATCTCGTGCTCCAGTACGCGCTGCACGAGAACGGGCTCCCGCCCAATCACACCGCGGGCGGCATCAACATGAACTTCTTCCCGGTCGGGCCGATCGTTCGCCGGAGCGGGGTCTTCTTCATTCGCCGGAGCTTTCGCGACGCGCCCGTCTATCGGCACGTGCTCGGGAGCTACATCGACTACCTGATCGAGAAGCGTTTCCCT
The DNA here is from genome assembly GCA_964466005.1 of uncultured Spirochaetaceae bacterium. Lineage (GTDB taxonomy): Bacteria > Myxococcota_A > UBA9160 > UBA9160 > UBA4427 > UBA4427. The sequence continues at coordinate 3,836 of CAYXLY010000121.1, forward strand.
CTCGAGTGGTACATCGAAGGCGGACGCTCGCGGTCCGGCAAGCTGCTGCCGCCGCGTTTCGGGCTGCTGGCGAACGTCGTCGACGCCTATCGCCGGGGCAAGAGCGACGACCTCTATCTCGTCCCGGTCTCGATCGCCTACGACCAGATCCAGGACCTCGGCAGCTACGTCGCGGAGCAGCGCGGCGGCGCGAAGCAGACGGAGAGCTTCTCCTGGTTCCTCCGCGTGATCCGCCAGATGAAGCGACGCTACGGTCGGATCCACATTGCCTTCGGCGAGCCGCTCTCCCTGCGCCAGCAGCTCGGAGCGCCGGGCGAGGCGCATCCGACCGACGATCAGCGCAGCCTCGACCTCCAGAAGCTGGCCTTCGAGGTCTCGGTCCGGATCAATCGGGTCACCCCGATCACGCCCACCTCGCTCCTGACGCTCGCCCTGCTCGGCGCCACCGGCGAGGCGCTCACGATTCCCGAGACCCGCCGCAGCCTCGCGAACCTGATCGCGGCGGTCCGTGCCCGCGGACTGCCGACGACCGCCGACTTCCACCACCTCGAGAGCGACGAGGGCATCCGGCTCACGCTCGACGCGCTCGTCGACAACGGCGTCGTCACGCGCTTCGACGACGGCATCGAGACCGTCTACGGGATCGGCGAGGGACAGCAGCTCTCCGCGGCCTACTATCGCAACACGGTCGTCCACTTCTTCGTGGGCAGCGCCATCGCCGAGCTGGGCCTCCTGCACGCGCACGACGCGCCTCGCGAGAAGGCCCTCGAGAGCTTCTGGGACGAGGTCATGCGGCTGCGCGACCTGCTCAAGTTCGAGTTCTTCTTCTCGGACAAGGAGTCCTTCCGCGAGGAGATCCGCGCCGAGCTCGAGATCGGCACGCGGGACTGGGAGAAGAAGATCGCCGGATTCGAGCTCGACCCCGACGATCTGGTCCGGCGCTCGCGGCCCTTCTGCGCCCACCGCGTCCTGCGTCCCTTCCTCGAGAGCTACCGCGTGGTGGCCGACCAGCTCTCCACCCTCGATCCCGCGAGCCCCGTCGACGAGAAGCGGCTGCTCTCGGACTGTCTGCGCCTGGGGCGACAATACGAGCGACAGAAGCGGATCCACGCCGCCGACTCGGTCTCCAAGGTGCTCTTCCAGACGGCGCTCCGCCTCGCCGACAACCGCGGCCTGCTCGAAGCGGGGGGCGAGGAGCTCGCCTCGGCCCGGCGCGCCTTCGCCGAGGAGCTGCGCGACGCCGTCCGTCGGGTCGACATCATCGTCGCGCTCGCCGCCGGACGCCGCGCGGGCTTCCGGAGCTGAGCCGGAAGGGGCCTCGATTGCGTTCCGATCCGGGCGGACGCTCTGGTAGAATCGGGGTCGTCCGCTCATCTGCTCATCTGCTCGCGCACTCGAGCGAGACCGATGATCGAGCGGGAGCCCTGCTCGAACGAGCCCCATCGGAGGCGCCATGCAAGAAGCCCGACGACGCGAAGCCCGACGAGACGTCGCTCGATCCACACATCCTTCCATCTGCCGGTTCTGTCATGCCGGCTGCCCGATCCTCGTCGACGTCGAGGCGGGACGCGCCGTACGCGTCGTCGGGGACAAGCAGAACCCGATCTACCACGGCTATACCTGCCCGAAGGGTCGGGCCCTGCCCGAGCAGCATGCCCATCCCGAGCGGCTGCTCCAGTCCATGAAGCGCAGTGGGGACGAGCCGGACGGACGCTTCGAGCCGATCGAATCCGAGCGGGCGATCGACGAGATCGCCGAGCGTCTCTCGGAGATCATCGAGCGCCACGGCCCCCGGTCCGTCGCCGTCTACACGGGCACCTTCTCGTTCCCCTATCCGGCGGCGGCTCCGATGGCGATGGCCTTCTTCGACGCCATCGGGTCGCCCATGCGCTTCACGAGCGCGACGATCGACCAGCCCGGCAAGCTGATCGCCCCGGCCCTGCACGGCGTCTGGGGCGGGGGCACCCAGCCCTTCTCGGAGGCCGACACCTGGATGCTCGTCGGCGCCAACCCGACCGTGTCGAAGTCGGCGGGCATGCCCGGCTACAACCCCGCCTGGCATCTCGACGATGCCGTGAAGCGCGGCATGCAGATCGTCGTGATCGATCCGAGGCGGAGCGAGGCCGCGAAGCGCGCGGCGGTCCATCTCCAGCTGAAGCCCGGCGAGGACCCGACGGTGATGGCGGGCATCCTGCGCGTCGTCCTGAGCGAGGGTCTGGGCGACGACGCGTTCGTGGCGGAGAACGCGGAGGGCCTCGAGCGGCTGCGTCGCGAGGTCGAGCCCTTCACGCCGGAGTACGTGGAGCGACGCGCCGACGTGCCCGCGGCCGAGCTCGTCCGGGCGGCGCGCACCTTCGCCGGCGGCCGGACCGGAATGGCGCATGCGGGTACGGGTCCGAACATGTCTCCGCGCGGCGCCCTCACCGAGTACCTGCTGCTCTGCCTGAACACGATCTGCGGTCGCGGGCTGCGCGAGGGCGAGAGGATTCCGAACCCCGGCGTGCTGATGCCGCGCATCCACGCCCGGGCCGAGCCGCTTCCGCCCGGGCCCGGTTGGGGCTTCGGGGAGAAGCTCCGCGTGCGCGACTTCACCGACACCGCGGCCGGACTGCCGACGGCGGCGCTCGCGGACGAGATCCTGCTCGAGGGCGAGGGCCAGGTGAAGGCGCTCTTCTGCCTGGGCGGCAACCCGATGGCCGCCTGGCCGGATCAGGAGAAGACCTTCGAGGCGATGCAGAAGCTCGACCTGCTCGTCACCTGCGACATCAAGATGTCGGCGACGGCCCGCCTCGCCCACTACGTCATCGCGCCGAAGCTCACCCTGGAGCAGCCCGGCATGTCGCTCGGCACCGAGTCTCTCACGCCGTACGCGATGGGCTACTCGACGCCCTATGGACAGTACGCGCCGAAGGTCCTCGATCCGCCCGAGGGCTCGGACCTGATCGAGGAGTGGGAGCTCTTCTACGGGCTCGCGCGGCGCATGAACCTGCCGCTCACCCTCCAGGCCGCCTACTCCTGGGGACCCGACCTCGCAGACCCCGCCCGGACGGATCTCGACATGGAACGGAAGCCGACCACCGACGCGCTCCTCGAGATGCTCGCGAAGGGCTCGAACGTCCCGCTCGACGAGGTGAAGCAGCATCCGCACGGACACGTCTTCGAGGAGGTCGGAGCGCGCGTGGCGCCCCGCGACCCGGCCTGCGAGGCCCGACTCCAGCTCGCCGATCCGACGATGATGGCCGAGCTCGCCGAGGTCGCCGGAGAGGAGCTCGAGGATGGACCGGAGCGGCCCTTCCTGCTGACCTGCCGCCGTCTTCTGGAGGTCCACAACTCGGCCGGCCGCGACATCGAGAAGCTGGTCCGCAAGTACCGGTACAACCCGGCCTTCATGCATCCCGACGATCTCGCCGACCTCGGGATCGCCCCGGGCGACCTCGTCGAGATCGAGTCCGACCACTCCGCGATCCTCGGCGTCGCCGAGGCGGAGTCGAACCTCCGACGCGGGATCGTCTCGATGCCCCACGCCTTCGGCGACGCCCCGACCCGCGAGAACGACGTCCGGGTACGCGAGATCGGCAGCAATACCGGGCGGCTGGTCCCGGTGGACCGCGTGTTCGATCCCTACTCGGGGATCCCGCGCATGAGCTCGATCCCGGTCCACGTCCGTCCCCTCGCCGAGGACGCGCTCGCGGCCGGAGCCTGAGGCCGCCGGGCGCTCCATCCGAGAGCCGAAGCCCCCGGGCCGAAGCGGAACCGGCATACAGGGCGGGGGCCGGGCTCGGAGCCGAGGCAGAGAAGGGCAGGAGTGGGAGCGAGATCGGGCATGGACCCGGGGAGGCCGGATCGTTGAGCGAGGACGACCTGCGCGAGCTGAAGGACCGGAGCGAGATCGAGCGGCTGCTCTATCTCTACGCCGAGATGGTCGACACGAAGACCTGGCCCCTGATGGACCGGATCTTCGTGCTCGAGGCCCGGATCGACTACCGGTCGAGCGGCGGCATCGCGGGCCCCTTCCGGGAGGCGCTGGCCTGGCTGGCCCGGGCCCTCGAGGCCTGGCCGACCAATCTGCATCACGTCTCGAACCCGATGATCGACTTCGAGAGCGGGAGCGAGGCCCGCTCCCGATGTTATTTCCAGTCCCAGATGGCTCGGCCCGGCCCCGACGGCTCGCCGCTCGTCATCGCGAGCGCAGGGACCTATACGGACCGGCTCTCCCGCACGACGAGCGGCTGGCGGATCGTCGAGCGCCATGTCGACCAGGCGTTGATGCAAGGAGAGCTGCCCGAGGGCTACACGATCCCGATCTGAGTCCGGCGACACTGCCGGGCGCGGAGCGCTCGGGGCAGCCGGACCCGGGGCCGGGCCCGGAGCCGGACCGGGGCTGGGGCCGGCGCCAAACCAGGCCTAGAGCCGGGGCTCGATGAAGCGCTCGCGATAGTCCGCGAAGTCGCTCTCGATCTCCTTCTCGCTGAAGCCGAAATCCTCGAGCGTGTACTCGTGGACGGGCCGCTTGTCGCGGGGATTGTCGCGGACCCAGGCCTCCATCGCGGCCCGGGCCTCCGGCGTCATCTCGATCCCGAAGATGTCGTAGACGCGCTCCACCTCCTCGATCGGACGCGTGAGGGCGTCGCGGAACCAGATGTCCGCGAAGCGATCCTCGGAGACCCGATCGCGCGAGGCCAGGCAGCGCCGGGTCGACCAGGCCATTCGCTCCTTCCATTGGCGGCCGGCCTCGTGGGGATTCGACTCGTCGCCGTAGATCTCCCAGAGCCGGTGGTTCATCGAGGCCGCGGAGGGGATCGTCTCCTTCGGGTCCCGGTGGGTCCAGACGACCCGGGCGCCGGGAAAGACCTCGAAGAGCGTGTCGATGAAGGCGAGATGGTTGGGCGCCTTCAGGACCCACCGCTCGCGGACCTCGCCGCGCTGCCGCTTCTGCCACTGGAGGAACTGGACGAACTTCTTCAGGTAGACGTAGGCGGGCGTCCAGTCCTGGGCGGTCAGCCAATCGCGATAGGTCGGTACGTCGACGAAGGCCTCGGGCACGTAGGACATGAAGGAATGCTCGAGGAGCATGATCTCCTCGTCCGGCGCCTGGGCGTCCCAAGGGTGGATCGCGGCCTGCCCGGGATCCGCCTCGAGCAGGGCGGCGACCTCGGCCTCGGCCTGCGGGATGCGCGGATCGAGCTCGTCCCAGCGCGTCTGCGGGAAGGGCGCCGGAAAGCGCACCTCCCACCAATTCGCGGCGTGGTGGCGGGGATCGCTCGCGAGCACGCGCTGGAGCATGGTCGAGCCCGTTCGCGCCTGGCCGACCACCACCAGCGGCGGCCCGATCTCCTCGTCGAGGATCTCCGGATGGCGCTTGATCCAGTCCTCCGTATGCAGCCGCGTCTCGAGGCTCTCGATCACGCGGGCGCGCAGCATCGTCCGTCCGAGGTCGGAGAGCGGCGCCTCCTCGCGCAGCGACTGGAGCAGGACGCCGAGCGCCTCGCGGAAGGGGTCCGTTCCGTAGTCGGAGAGTCCCGTATTGTCCTGCGCCTCCTGGAGCAGGGTCTCGTCGTCGAAGGCGGCCCTGTTCTCGGCGGTTGCTCTGGGCATCGATGCGCTCCTCGGCTGGGGGTCGGGAGGCTGATTCTACACAGTCGGGAGCCGATCGGGACCGGCCTCGGAGCCGGTCGGGAGCGTTCGCGGGGAGGCCGGATCCCGCCCCCGGCCCGGGGCGCCGCGCGTTGCTTCCGAGCGTGCCTATGCGAGACTGCCCCCTCTCTCCCGGGATGGATCTCCGAATGACCGAGCCGCTCCGCTTCCAGACCGCCGAGCATGCCGACCGCGGAGACGATCCTCGAACGGAGTCCGCGACGCAGAAGGTCGTCGCGTGGCTCGAGCGGAACGTCGGCGGTGCGGTCCTCACGATCGAGCCCCAGGCGCGCTGGCGGCCCGTCTGGTTCGCGGAGATGGAGCGCGAGGGCGAGCGTCTCTCGCTCTGCGTGCGCGGCGATCGGATCGACGCCCGCCACGGGTTTCCGCTCGAGCACGAGATGAAGCTCCAGCAGCAGCTCCATGCGCACGGCATCCCCGTCGCGCGGGTCTGGGGCTGGTGCGACGATCCGCGCGCCTACGTGATGGACCGGGTCGAAGGCGTCGAGCATTTCCACGACACGAGCGACGAAGAGCGCGACCGCGTGATGGACGAGTACATGGCGATCCTCGCGCGGATCCACCAGCTCGACATCGCGCCCTTCGAGCGCGCCGGCATCCTGCGCGCCGATCGCCCCGAGGACGCGGGCCGGCTCGGCCTGCGCCTCTACGAGGAGTCCTACCGCGCCACGAAGAAGCGTCCCGACCCGCATCTCGAGTTCTGCCTGGGATGGCTGGCCCGCAATCCCCCGCCGACGCCGCGCGAGGGTCGGCCCCGCGAGAGCGTCATCGTCTGGGACTCCGGCCAGCTCATGCATCGCGACGGCCGCGTGCAGGCCGTCGTCGACCTCGAGATCGGCCATGTCGGCGATCCGATGATGGATCTCGCGGGCTTCCGCATGCGGACCAGCGTGCTGGGCTTCGGCGACTTCGATCGCCTCTATCGCCGGTACGAGGAGGCGCGCGGCGAGCCGATCGACCTCGACGCCGTCCGCTACCACCACTTCGCCTTCACGCTCAGCAACCAGCTCGCCTTCCACGCCGCGCTGGCCGAGCCGCCTCGCGGCTCCGACTACATGACGAACATGCAGTGGTGCGCCGAGACCAACATCTACTCGATGGAGGCGCTGGCCGAGATCCTCGAGATCGACCTCGAGGCGGTCCCGATGCCCGAGCCGCGGGTCTCGCGCGCCGCCGTCGGCCACGCCCATCTCATCGACTGGCTGCGTCACTTCGAGGCCCCGGACGAGCTCGGCCAGCACGAGGTCCGCACCGCCTTTCGCCTCGCCCGTCATCTCCACCGCTCCGACGAGATCGGCGAAGCGATCGAGCAGGCGGACCTCGACGACCTCGAGCCGCTGCTGGGCTTCCGACCGACAGGCTGGCAGGAGGGCGACGCCGCCCTCGAACGCTTCGTATTCGATGACGCAGGCCGCCACGACGAGGCGCTGGTCCGGCTCTTCCACCGGCGAACCTCGCGCGCCCTGATGCGGCTCGGGCCGGCGGGCTCGGCCATCGCGCGGCATAATCCGATTCCGGGCTTTCGTCGCTAGAGGCCATCTCATAAACCCCGACCGAGCGAGGTGCGTGGATTCGACCCGAG
>CAYXLY010000122.1:0-10990 GCA_964466005.1 uncultured Spirochaetaceae bacterium
GAGAGCTGCACGCCGTGTCCGATCTGGACACCGGTGGGCAGGACGGCCCCGTCGGCGTTCGCCGCGCCGGGCGCTCGCAGGGTCTCGTAGAAGAGGTCCTGGAACTCGGTTCGTGATCGCTTGAAGCCCGTCGTCCCGACGTTCGCGATGTTGTTCGCGATCGTGTCGATATGGGCCTGCTGGGCCTCCATTCCGGTCGCGGCGGTGAACAGCGCTCTCATCAGCGGATCCCCTCGATCAATGTCTGCGTCATCTCGTCATCCTTCTGCATGGCCTGCAGATTGCTCTCGAACGCCCTCTGGAGCATCACGAGCGTCGCGAGCTCTCGAGACGCCTCGACGTTCGATCCCTCGATCGACTCGGGAATCAGCAGCGGTCGGTCGATCGGCAGGCCCTCGACGTCGGCGGGCGCTCGAAAGAGGCCCTGCCCTTCCCGCTCCAGGCTCTGGAGGTTCTCGAACGTGACGACCTTCAGGCGGCCGAGCACGTTCCCGTTGCGATCGATCACGCTCCCGGCCGGCTCGATCCGGGCGTCGCCGTCCGGGACGACGATCGGGCCTTCTTCGCCCAGGACGGGGTCTCCCACCGGAGAGGCCAGGAAACCTCGTCGATTCACGATGAAGTTGCCGGCCCGTGTGAATCGGCTGCCTCGCTCCGTCTCGATCTCGAAGAATCCCTCGCCATCGATCATGGCATGGAGTGGGGAGCCGGTCCGATCGGCAGAGCCTCGCGCGAAGTCCGTCCCGATCCCATCGGTCGACACGAAGGCGCTCCCAGAGGCGCCGGGCTGGACTCGCCCCCCTTCACCGCGAAGGGAGGCCTCGAAGACCGCCCGGAAGATCGACTCACTCCGCTTGAAGCCGGGCGTTCCGACATTCGCCAGGTTGTTCGAGATCACATCGAGATCCCGGAATCTCGCCGTGGCGCCCGATGCAGAAATGTAGGTGTTGCTTCCCATCGTCCTTCCGTCCCGCTCGTCGTCCGATCCCGACCGCGCCCTCGGCCGGGGTCCCCGGTCGTGACCTCCGCGCGTCGCCTCGTCACCCCGCTCGAGATCCGATCCCGACCATCTCCGCATGCCCTCGGGTCATGCCCTTCACGTCATGTCGTTCACGTCATGTCGTTCACGCCGGGTCTTCATGTCCTGGGACTCGACAGAGCAAGCGTCGTGCCACCAGAGGTCCCGTCCGAGCATCGCTCAAGCGCCCGATTCGAAAGCGGTTTCGCGACGGCCCGGGCGACGGCCCGGCAAGATCGACTCATCCCGCATGGCCAGATGAAATGGATCCGTTCAGCCTGAAACGCTCGACGCGGGCGGTCGGGAATCTTCGAGCAGGGACTCCGCCAGCAGGACGAGTCGCCGCGAGGCCGTCGTCCGCTGCGAGCCGAGCACGAGGGGCCTCTGCTCGGCCACCGAACGGACCAGACCGGGCTCCTCCGGGATCACGGCCCGCAGCGGAACCGGCCGCCCCAGGAAGCGCCGGGTGAGCCGACTCAAGGCGTGATGCGTCCGCTCGCCGGCAAAGGCATCTCGAGCGCGATTGACGACGAGCTCGATCTCGAGCGAGGCGTTGCGGTCCCAGAGACGCTTGATCGTCGTGTACGCATCCGCCAGGCTCGTCGGCTCCGGATTGGCGACGATCCAGAGGGGGCGGCATGCGCTCGCCAGCTCGATCACCGCAGCTCCGATCCCAGCGCCGAGATCGACCAGGACGAGCTCCTGCTCCGCGATCAAGCCCGCCAGCGCCGGATCGCCCCCGCCCTCGAGCGCCTGCCGGAGCGCACGGCCCGCACACTCCGAGTCCCCCGTCAGCAGCAGGGAGAGTCCCGACGGTCCCTCACAGACCACGTCGCGCAGCGCAGCCCGTCCCTCCATCCAGTCCTGCAGATCATACGGAGGGACGAGACCCATCAGCAGATCGGTATTCGCCAGGCCCAGATCGCCGTCGATGAGCAGGACCCGCCCCGAGCGCGCGGCCGCCGCGGCGGCGAGGTTCACCGCCAGCATGCTCTTTCCGACCCCGCCTTTTCCGCTCACGAGGCCCACCGCCCCCATCGAAGGCGGCGATCCCGACGCGCTCGAGAAGGTCTTCCGTCGCGCGCGGAGCCCAGCCGCTTGATCCCGCCTCATGCCGCCTCCTCCATCAGCTCACGCACGAAGAGCTCCGGCTCGGCGACGATCAGGTCCTCGGGCACCCGTTGGCCCGTGGCCAGCCAGCACACCGGCGGGGTCTCTCGATCGAGCAGCAGGTTCGTCACCTCGAGCAGGGACTCGCACTCGTCGACCCGAGAGAGGATCAAACGATCCGGTTCCAGCGCCGAGAATCGATCCAGCTGGGCGCGCTGGACCTCGCGTCGAGCGGTCGCATCGACGACCAGCTCGATCGAGGCCCGCTTCCCGAGCGCTCGACGCAGGGCCAGGAGAGGCTCCAGGCGGTCTTCTCCGTTCCGCGATCGGCCCGCGGTGTCGATCATCACGGCGTGACGCGAGAAGCGCGAGACGATCGCGGGAAGCTCGGCGGCCGACGTCGCCTCGAGATAGGGCGTCTCCATCAGCTCCGCGTAGCCGCGCAGCTGTGCCTGCGCACCCACCCGGTATCCGTCGAGGGAGACGAGCGCGACGTCCCTCTCGCCCTCCTCGTTGCGCGCCGCCAGCTTCGCCAGTGTCGTCGTCTTGCCCACGCCGGCGGCTCCCACCAGGATTCGCGGTCCGGCAGCCCGGTCGACCCGGGGAGGCGTCAGCGTCTGCTCGATGCGCCGCTTCAGCCATCCCCCGAGCGGCGTCGGGTCGCCTTGCTCCCGGCCGTCCTGCCATTGCCCGACGATCGAGAGGGCATGGCCACAGTCGAGTCCCGCTCGGACGAGCGCCTCGGCATGCTCATCCCTCTGCTGCGCGGCGTCGAATCGCGTGCCCGCCTCCACGAGCCGCCGCAGACCGCGCAGCTCGCTCCGAATCTCCTCCTGGAAGCGCGAATGCTCTCTCGAGCGGGCCAGCTCTCGCCGAAGATCTTCGATCAGCTCTCGGGGGAGCCCGTCCCCGGGCTCCCCGCCCTCGCCCGGACGCACGGACTCCCGCTCCCCGCCCCCCATCCTCGAGTCCCGGGGCGCGTCGCTCGTCTCCGCTCCCGGCTCCCGATGTCCGCGCTCCAGCGCCGCCTGGATCTCGACGCTCGGTCTCGAGAGCAGCCCGAACGCCCCCCGCGCCGGCCGCACGGTCCGCGACGAGAGGATCAGCGCCTCCGGTCCGAGCTCCGCCTTCACGCGAGCGAGCGCCTGCTCCAGGGTCGCCGCCTCGAAGCGCTTAATGTGCATCGGCCTCGAGCCTCACCGTTCCCATCGACACGACCTGCACCCCTCCCGGCAGCTCTCCATGCGAGAGCACCGCGATCCGGGGAAGAAATCGCGAGACGATCTGCCGCAGCGGCGACCGGATGCTCTGGGTGGCGAGCAGCACGGGTCCCATCTCTTCGCCGCCGAGCCCGACCGCCTCGACGGCGCGCTGGACGCCGCGCACGAGCCCGTCGAGCGTGACCGGGTCGACCGCGAGGAAGGAGCCGCTCTCCGAGCGCTGCACGACGCCGCGAAGCTGCTCCTCCAGCTCGGGTGCCAGCGTGATGACCGGCAGGCTCCCGTTCGGCTCGAGGTAGGGCCGCGTGATCGAGCGCCCGAGTCGCTCGCGAACGAGGTCCGTCAGGAGGTCGGGATCCTGGATCTTGCCGGCATGCTCCGCGAGCGTGTCGAGGATCGTCCCCAGGTCGCGGATGGAGACCCGCTCGGCGAGGAGGCTCCGAAGCGTCCGATGCAGCAGCGACAGGCTCACCACGCCGGGCACGATCTCCTCGACTCCCTTCGGCGCGTCCTCTCCGAACTGGTCGAGAAGGTCCTGCACGCGTCGACGCGTCAGGAGCTCTGGCGCGTGCTTACGAATCAGCTCCGAGAGATGCGTCGACAGCGCCGTCGACGTATCGACGACCGCATACCCCGCCGCGGATGCCCGATCCCGATGCCGCTCCTCGATCCAACGCGCCGGCAGGCCGAACGCCGGATCCCGGGTGGGCGTGCCCGGAATCTCCTCGGCCTCCTCTCCGGGCGCGATCGCGAGCGACCGGTTCTGCGGAATCTCGCCGCCCGCGACCTCTTCTCCACGCACGCGGATCGAATAGCCGCCCGCAGGAAGGTCGAGGTTGTCGCGGATGTGGATCAAGGGCACGATGAAGCCGAGCTCCGCCGCCAGCTGGCGCCGGGTCGCGCGAATGCGCGAGAGCAGCTCTCCGCCCCGCTTCTCGTCGACGAGCGGAATCAGCCCATACCCGATCTCGAGCTCGAGGTCGTCGAGCGTGAGCGCCTCCCGGATCTTCTCCTCCTCGGTCGGCGCCGCCACGGGGGCCGCCTCCGGAATCGACTCCGGCTCGCTCGGGCGAGGCTTCAGCGTCGCCGCCATGACGCCCGCCCCCAGCGAGAGAGCGGCGAAGGGAGCGAAGGGCAGCCCGGGCACCAGCGCCATCACGCCGAGCATCCCGGAGACCATGCTCATCGCCTTCGGCTGGAGAATCACCTGATCCTGGAGCTCCGCCGCGAGCGAATCTCCCGCCCCGGCGCGACTCACGATCACGCCCGCTGCCGCCGAGACGACCAGAGCCGGCACCTGGCTCACGAGCCCGTCTCCGACGGTGAGCGTGGTATACGTCTGAGCGGCCTCGAGCAGGGGCAACCCTTCCTGGAAGACCCCGACCGCGAGGCCTCCGACGAGGTTGATCAGCATGATCACGATGCCCGCGATCGCGTCCCCCTTCACGAACTTGCTGGCGCCGTCCATCGCTCCGTAGAAGTCGGATTCCCGCTGGACCTCCACCCTCCGCTTGCGCGCCTCCGCATCGTCGATCACGCCCTGGTTCAGATCCGCGTCGATCGCCATCTGCTTGCCGGGCATCGCGTCGAGGGTGAACCGGGCGGCGACCTCGGCGATCCGCCCGGCGCCCTTGGTGATCACGACCATGTTGATGATGACGAAGATCAGGAAGATCACGATGCCGATCGCGTAGTTGCCGCCGACCGTGAACTCGCCGAAGGCCTGGATCACGTAGCCGGCCGCGTCCGAGCCCTCGTTGCCGTGGAGCAGGATCAGACGCGTGCTCCCCACGTTCAGCCCGAGCCGCATCAACGTCATGATCAGCAACAGGGACGGAAAGACCGAGAAGTCCAGGGGCCGCTCGACGAAGAGCGCGAGCAGGAGCACGAGCAGCCCGAGCGTGAGGGAGAGGGACAGGAAGAGGTCGAGCACCGCGGCCGGCAGAGGCACCACCAGCAACGCGAGGATGAAGAAGAAGGCCCCTCCGAGCATGACCTGACTCACGGGAATCTTCACGACGCAGACCTCCAACCCTGGGCCCGCCGCGGGTCGAGGCGGTAGACGTACGCCAACACCTCGGCCACGGCGTGATAGAGCTTCTCCGGGATCTCACGATCGATCCGCGCGGTCTTGTAGAGCAGCTGCGCGACCGGCGGGTTCTCCACGATCGGAATGCCCAGCTCCTCCGCGCGCCGGCGGATCCGGAGAGCCACGTGGTTCCGTCCCTTCGCGAGTACCTTCGGCGAGCTCTGCAACGGGGGTCGATACTGAAGCGCGACAGCATAATGCGTCGGGTTCACCACCACGACGTCCGCGTCGGCGACCGACTCGAACATCCGACTCTGGGCAGCTTCGCGTTGGATCTGACGGATCCGACTCTTCACCTTGGGATCGCCGTCTCTCTGCTTCGTCTCGTCCCGGACCTCCTGCTTCGACATCCGCAGGCGCTTCTCGTACTGATGGATCTGCCACGCGAGGTCGATGGCCGCGAAGAGCGCGAAGATCCCGAGGATCACCCAGATCGTCTTCTCCAGGAGCTCCCCGCCGACCCGGCCCGTCTCGAGCACGCTGGCCCCCATCAGGGTGAAGATCTCGGGCAGGGAAGGCACGATCATCCACCAGAGGATCACCACGACCACGGTCAGCCGAACCAGCGCCTTGGCCAGCTCGTAGAGCTTGTCGACGCTGAACATCCGCTTGAGACCGGTCGCGGGATTCATCTTCTCGAACTTGAAGGCGAGGGCCTCCGCCGACAGCATCCAGCCGACCTGGACCACGTTCGAGGCCAGCCCCACCACCATGAAGACGAGCGCGAAGGGTGCGAGTGCGATCGCGATCAGGACTCCGTGATGCAGGAGCACCGCGTGGTAGTCGTTGACGTTCTCGGGAAGGATGAGAGTTCCGCCCCATGCGCGAAGCGAGACATCCAGGATCATGCGACCCAGACGTGCGCCGAGTGGGGAGACGAGCGCGGCCGTCCCGGCCACGAGCAGCAGAACGGTCGACACGTCCCGGCTCTGGGCCACGTTCCCCTTCTTCCGGGCGTCTTCCTTCTTCTTCGGCGTCGCCGGCTCTGTCTTGTCCGCCTGATCTTCCATCAGCGCTCTCCGATCACGAGCGAGAAGACCCGGCTGGGCCACGCCTCCAGCACGTCCTTGAAGACATGCAGCATGTCACTCGCGCCCAGACCGATGATGAGAAAGAGCATTCCCGCATGCAGGGGCAGGTTCACGATCAGCAGGTTCAGCTGCGGCATCGCGCGACCGAGTACGCCCGTCACCACGTTCTGGACGAAGATCGCGACGGTCACGGGAGCCGCGAACCGGAAGGCGACCTCGAAGATCACGGATCCGAGCCGGGCCACCTCGTGGAACACCCCCACCTCCGGCAGCGCGCCTCCGACCGGGATCGTCTCGAAGGACACGGCGATTCCCTCGATCATCTCGTGATGGCCTCCGATCACCAGGAAGACGAGCATCGCGAACGTGTTGAGAGCCGTTCCGATGGCCACCGAAGGCGTCCCCGAAGCCGGGTCGATGGCCCGCGCCGCCGCGAGTCCGCCCTGGATCGCGATGAAATCGCCGAGCTGCAGGATGCCGGCGAAGACCAGCGAGGTCCCCACGCCGACGCTCAGTCCGATCATGACCTCGACCCCGACGGCCGCCACGATCGAGGCGACGTCCCAGTCTCCGGAGGACGAGAGAGCGCCCGTTCCCACGGGACCGGCCGCCCAGGTGATCAACAGAGCCGCCATGACGCGGATCCGGCTGCCCAGGGCCGGGTGGCTGAAGACCGGTCCCGAGACGAGCATCACGAGGACCCGGATGCTTCCGAGCAGGGCGTGCAGAACGGGCATGAGCCCCATCTCGACGCTCACGGGCCGCCCTGGCTGGCGATCAGCTCCATGACCCGTCCGCTGAACTCCATCATCGTCTGCATCATCCAGGGGAAGAGCGCGCCGAAGACGGCGAAGACGGCGACGATCTTCGGCACGAAGGTCAGGGTCTGCTCGTTGATCTGCGTGGCCGCCTGGAAGACCGCGATGATCAATCCCACGGCCAGACCCGTCGCCAGGGACGGAGCCGACACGATCAACGTCGTGAGCATCATGTCCTGGAGGATCGCGCTGATCTGTTCGAGGGACATTCCGTTTCCTATTGCAGCCCGGAGACGAGCGCCGAGAGGGTGAGGTTCCAGCCGTCGACCAGCACGAAGAGCATCAGCTTGAAGGGCAACGCGATCATCACGGGCGGCAGCATGATCATTCCGAGCGAGATCAGCATCGACGCGATGACGAGGTCGACCACGAGGAAGGGGAGGTAGACCATGAAGCCGATCTCGAAGGCGGTCCGGATCTCGCTGATCATGAAGGCCGGCATCAGGGCCGAGAAGTCGACCTCCTCGGCCGCTTCGGGGATCTCCTGCCCCTTCATCTCGACGAAGAGGAGCAGATCCTCCTCCCGGGTGTGGGTCAGCAGGAAGCTCCGCACCGGTCGGATCCCGCGCTCGATCGCGGCCTCGCCGCCGATCTCACGAGCCATGTAGGGCTGCAGCGCGTCTTCGTAGACCACCTCGGCCACCGGCGACATCACGTAGACCGTCGTCATGAGCGCCAGGCCGACCAGCACCTGGGTCGGAGGAAGCGTCGGGGTCCCGATGGCCTGACGCAGGAGTGCGAGCACGATGAGAATCCGGGTGAAGCAGGTCGTCATCAGCAGGAGCGAAGGCGCCACCGAGAGAGCGGTCAGCACCAGGACGATCTGCATCGTGTCGGAGATCCGGTCCGGGTCGGTCGCCCCGTCGATCGAGAGCGAGAGCGTGGGACCGTCCTGCGAGGCGCTCTGGACCTGCTGGGCGACCGCCTCGGTGGTCCCCAGAGCGAACGACACGACCCCCACCAGAGCGAAGAGGCCGAGCCAGCCGCTCACCAGACTCATGAGGCCGGCCCTGGCCTCGGGCTCCGGCCCCGAGTCCTCCGCCTTCCGATCCGCCTCGCACCCGACGGAGGCGTCGGGCAGCCTCGCCAGCCTCTGGATCCCCGCCTCGCTGCTTCCGATCAGAAGGCGTCGGCCCTCGATCTCTACGAGATGGAGCTGGAGCTTCGCTCCGAGACCGGTCGTCTCGACGACGCGGATCCGCCCCCTCCCCCTCGGTGTCGCCGCGTCGAAGCCGAGGCGAACCAGCAGGATCCGGAGCAGCACGATCGCTCCGAGGACGATGCCCAATGCCGCGATCGTCTCGATCATCCGGCGCTCCCTTCGAGTCGAACGCGATCAACGCCCATTCGTCGCCGCCTTGACCGCGATCAGCTCGCTGATCCGGACCGCGACCCGCTCCTCCTGGACGACGACCTCGCCTCTCGCGATCAGCCGGTCGTTGACGTAGATGTCGGCGGGCTCTCCGCTCATCCGATTCAGCTCCACGACGGATCCCTTGGAGAGGGCGAGCACGTCTCGCACGGGCAGGCTGGCGCTGCCGAGCTCCACGCTGAGACGCAGGGGGACCTCCATGATGAGACCGAGATCCGATGCGGCCGCCCCGGCTGCCGCCTCCTGCTCGCTCTTCTCCTCCGATCCGAGGACCGATTCGTCGATCTCCGGCAGCTCTTCGCTCTCCAGGTCGCTCTCCATGCTCTCATCCCTCTCCGGCACTCGGCTCCGCGAGCGGCTCCGTCAGCTGCACCGCGCGACGCGCACCCTGTGTGCCGGCCACGCCTTTGAACCTCGACTGTCCACCGATCCGGATCTCGAGCGAGCCATCCGATGGCGCCTCGAGCTCGATGACCTGGCCGGGTCGTAGACGACCGACCTCGGCGAGGGTCAGCACCGCCGTCCCGACCCGCGCACGCAGCTCCAGGGGCACCTCCAGCAGGGAGACGCCCTGGGCATGCGGAGCCACCATCGGGCCCTTGGACGGCATCCGATCGCTGCTCTCGAAGGGCGCCAGCGGGATCACGACCCGGAGCCGACAGGGCTCCGACAGTCCCTTCACGTCGAAGGTCGCGAGGACCGCTCGCTCCTCCGCGGTCTCCGCCACGGCCGAGCGGCTCACCAGATGATCCCACTCGAGCTCCACCGGCGAGACGCGACTCCACGAAGAGGCGAGCTTCGTCAGGATCTCGCGCGCCGCCCTCTCGTAGAAGCGACGTTCGATCCGGGTGTACTCTCTCGTGGGAGGGCGCGTCGGCTTGATCGTCGGCCCTGCGCCGAAGCTCATCCCGAGCAGCTGGAAGAAGAAGGGTCGACTCAGGAGCAGGAACCCCCTGCAGCCCTTCGGAAGGATCTCGAAGGCCGCCGAGAGGTCGGTCGGCAGCATCAGCTCCGCCAGCTCGCCCGACTGGATCTCCCGATGCCCGATCAGCACGAGATGGATCACACGCTGGTGTCGATTCGAGAGCAGAAGGCCCGCTTCGAAGGCGAAGTCCTGATTCGCCCGCTGCAGCTCGACATCCGCCAGACGCGAGCGTGCCGTTCCGTCCGCATCGCCCTCTTCGGCCAGGATGCGCGGCATCTCGTCGAGAAGCGCGTCCAGCTCCTCGCGGGACAGGACACTCTGGCTCTCGTCGGAGCGTCTCACTGGACCACGAACTCCGTGAAGAGCACCGATCGGATCGAGCCGGTCTCCAGGACGTCGTTCACCCTCTCGCGGATGTCCTCCTTCAGGAGCGCCTTGCCCTCGAAGTCCGTGATGTCCGACAGCTGCTTGCTGGAGAGGAGGACGATCAGGGCGTCCCGGACCTGAGGCAGACGTGCGTCGATCTCTTCCTTGAGCTCGGCGTCGCCCGCCTCCAGCTCGAGCCGAAGCTTCAGGAAGCGGTTGTATCCGTCACCGGTCACGTTCACGACGAAGGGATCCAGGCCGTAGAGCCGCTCCTTGAAGTCCTCCGTGCCCCGCTTCTGGGCTGCCGCGGCCTTCGCCTCCGCGGACTCAGCGGAGTCGATCTGGGCGGCGGGCGCAGGCGGAGGCACCTGCGAGCTCGCGAACAGGAAGGCTCCGCCGGCCCCCAGGCCGAGAGAGATCAACGCCGCGACGATGATCAGGACGAGGTTCGTCACGCCGCCCTTTCCCTCGTGGGTCGACCCTTCCGAGTCGTCCGCCGCATCCTTCTTTTCCTTGGCCATCTCTCGTCTCCAATTCGACGGTCTTCAGCGACCGCGACTCTCTCCCGCCCGATCGGCAGGCATGAACTTCGTCGTGGATCCGGAGCCCGACGGCATGGCGGGCTCCTCTAGTGCTGCAGCGTCGAAGCCACGGCCGGACGTCGAGAGCTCTCGCCCTCGATCCCGAACTCCTTCAGTCGCCGCCAGAGCGTGGTGGTCGAGATCTGCAGCAGTGCCGCGGCGCGCTTCCGGTTCCAGCCCACCTGCTCGAGGGTGTTGAGAATGTGGGATCGTTCCATGACCTGGAGGCTGTGAATCGTCTCTCCCTCCCGCACCGAGGACTCCTGCTTCAGGCGAAGCGGAAGATCCTCGACCTGGATCTCGGTCTCCTGACACAGCGCGACCCCCCTCTCGATGGAGTTCTCGAGCTGTCGAACGTTTCCCGGCCAGGCGTATCCCGCGAGAAGCTCCATGGCATCGGGGGAGATTCCGGTGACCGTCTTGCCCGCGCGCTCGGCGAATCGGGCGAGGAAGTGGGTCG
>CAYXLY010000123.1:0-592 GCA_964466005.1 uncultured Spirochaetaceae bacterium
CTCCGGCGAAAGCGGCGGCCGCAGCCCGAGCCATCTTCCGTGATGCCTCCCGCGCGACGAGAGACCCTGGGGGATCCCGAGCCGGATGATCCGCTCCCGTGAATCGACGGAGCTTGATCCAGGCCCGCGACCGTCCGAATGGAGAGCACGATGTTCGGGAAATTCCTCGTCGAGCGCGGGCTGCTGAGCGAGGCGCAGCTGCTGCAGGCCCTCGAGCGCCAACGCGAAATGCATCTCTCCTTCGGCCGGCTCGCCTACGAGCTCGGCCTGATGACGCTCGACCAGGTCATGGAGGTGCTCGGCGCCCAGCACGAGAGCCGGGTCCGCTTCGGCGCGCTGGCCATCCAGAAGGGCTTCCTCGACGAGGCACAGGTCGAGGCGGTCGTCGAGGCACAGCGCGAGACCCGCATGCCGCTCGGCCAGGTCATCGCGACGATGGGACTCGTCGATCCCGAGAAGCTCGACCGTGCGCTCCGTCTGTATCTCGAGTCCGATCGGCGCTCCGGGTCCGATCCCGCGGAGGCGGAGGCCCCGGACTGAATCCCCTCGGGTCAAACGAGCTGAGACTCTGGCTCGACGGACCTGATCCCCG
>CAYXLY010000123.1:602-10972 GCA_964466005.1 uncultured Spirochaetaceae bacterium
GGATCGCACCTGAGCGCTTTCTGGGATCCCGAGCCCCGTCGACTCGAGGCCGGAAGCGCTTCCTCGAGGGCCCGACCCCCTCCCCCCTATTCAATACGGTCCGTCTCGTATATCCTCCGGAGGGCTCCACTTCCGAGCCCCTTCCAGGCACCGGTCATGTTCGACGCATGGCCCGACGCATGCCCACGATTGAGGAGCACGCCGATGGATTTCGATTTCTCCCCCGAAGAGCAGAAGTTCGCCGAAGAGGTCGAGCAGTGGCTCATCGACAACCATGACCCCGAGGTCATGGATCACCACCGCGAGAACTTCACCCAGCTCGCCGACACCCCCGAGCGCCGCGCCTTCATGAAGAAGCTCGCCGACAAGGGCTGGCTCGGCATGTCGTGGCCCAAGGAGTACGGCGGCCAGGAGATCGAGGGCGTCTACGAGTTCATCCTGAACGAGGCGCTCTCGAAGCACGCGGCTCCTCAGATCGGAAAAGGCGTCGGCATCATCGGAAAGACCCTGATCCGGCACGGGAACGAGAAGCTGAAGAAGGAGTTCCTCCCGAAGATCCTGAACGCCGAGGTCGAGTTCGCCGTCGGCTACTCGGAGCCGCAGGCGGGCTCCGACGCGGCGAACATGCAGCTGAAGGCCGAGAAGGTCGAAGGCGGCTGGCTCCTCAACGGCCAGAAGATGTGGACCACCTCGGCGCATTTCGCGGACTGGTACTGGGTCGGCGCGCGCACCGACCCGGACAAGCCCAAGCACAGCGGCCTCTCGCTCTTCCTGGTGCCGATGGACCATCCGGGCCTCGAGGTCCAGAGCCTGCCGACGATCGGCAAGGACACCACGAACCAGGTCTTCTTCGAGGACGTCTTCGTGCCCGACGACTATCTCGTCGGCGAACGCGGCAAGGGCTTCCAGATGATCTCGGAGGCGCTCGATCTCGAGCGCTTCACGATGTTCACCCTCTCGCCCATCGCGAACCGGACCGAGGTCCTGGTCGACTGGGTGAAGGAGGCCAAGCGCGACGACGAGCCGCTCAAGGACGATCCCAACGTCCGCCGGCTGATCGCCCAGATCGTGACCGACACGGCGGTGGCCAAGGCCCTCTCGACGCGCTTCGTCTGCGCCGCCAAGAGCGGCGGCAAGCCGCCCACGATCCCGTCCTCCCAGTACAAGCTCTTCACGACCTCGCTGTCCCAGCGCGTCTGCAAGGACGCCCTCGACATCACGGGGCACGAGGGCACGATCATGGAAGGCCAGGAGGAGGCGCCGCTGCTCGGTCGCTTCGAGGGCGCCTATCGAGCCACCATGAACGAGACGGTCGGTGGCGGATCCTCGGAGATCCAGAAGAACATCATTGCCCGGCGCCATCTCGGCCTGCCGAAGAACTTCTAGGAGAGATTCATGGATCTCGAGCTCACCGAAGAACAGCAGATGGTGATCGACATGACGCGCGCGGTGCTCGAAGAGCACTCCCCCGTCGAGGTCGTTCGCCTGATGGAGGACGATCCCAAGGGCTACCCGGACGAGCTCTGGAAGCAGATGAGCGAGCTCGGCTTGAACGGGCTCCTGATTCCGGAGAGCCATGGCGGCGGCGGACAGACGCTGCTCGAGGGCGCGCTCGTCTACGAGGAGCTGGGTCGGGCGATGGCGCCGACTCCGCATTTCGTGTCCTGCGTGATGAGCGCGGGGGTGCTCCTCGATGCGGGGAGCGACGCCCAGAGGGACGAGTGGCTGGGCCAGATCGCCTCGGGCGAGGCGATCCTCACCCCGGCGTGGCTGGAGCCCCAGCGCGGATACGGCGAGATCGGCGTGCAGCTCCAGGCCAAGCAGGAGGGTGACGACTACGTCCTCACCGGCACCAAGCAGTCCGTGCCCTATGCCAGCAGCGCGGATCGTCTCGTCGTGCTCGCGCGGACGGACGACGGCGTGGACCTGCTCCTCGTGGATCCCCGGGCCGAGGGCGTCGACATGCATCTCGTCCTCTCCCAGGGACGAGAGCCCCACTACAAGATCGAGTTCGACGGCGTGCGCGTGCCCGCCAGCGCGCGCATCGGAGAGCCCGGCTCCGGCTGGCAGACCTGGACGCGGGCGATGCTCGACGGGATCGTCCTGATCGCCGCCCAGGCGATCGGGGGCGCGAATCGCTGTCTCGAGGAGACGGTGGCCTACGCGAAGGAGCGCGTGCAGTTCGACAAGCCGCTGGGCGCCTTCCAGGCCCTCGCGCATTACATGGCCGACGCGTCGACCCGGATCGACGGCGGCCGGGTCCTCGTCCACGAGGCCGCCTGGAATCGCGCGCAGGGACGCTCCATCCGCCGCTTCGCGCCCATGGCCAAGCTCTTCTGCTGCGAGACCTACCGAGAGACGACCCGGGTCTGTGCGCAGATCTGGGGCGGTGTCGCCTTCACCATCGAGTACGACCAGCAGATGTTCTTCCGCCGGGCCAAGCATCTGCAGCTCTCGTGGTGGGACACGCCCTACCTCGAGGAGCTGATCGCCCAGGACGTGCTCGACGGCTGAGCGCGAGCGCGCGGGAGCTCCCGCGCCCGTTCCCGGCTCGTCGGGCCGGTCTGCCGGTCCGAGACGCGCCCGCCTCCCCGATCCGGGAGGCGGGCGCTCTTCGTTCAGCCTTCTCGCGCACTCGAGGGCTCGATCGCGCCCCGCTCGATCGCGGCCTGGATCTCCGCGTCCGACAGGCCGAGGAGCTCCCGAAAGACCCGGTCGTTGTCTTGGCCGACTGAGGAGCCCGAATGGGAGGTGTGGCCCGGCGTCCCGGTGAGGCCGAGGGGGATGCCGCAGGCCGTCACGCGTCCCTTCTTGAAGTGGGGGATCGTCTCGAAGAAGCCGCGGGCGGCCAGCTGGGGATCGCGACGATAGAGGTCCTCGGTATTCTGCACGACGCCGGCCGCGATACCGGCCCGCTGGCAGGCCTCCATCACGGCGTAGTCGTCCCGCGTGGCCGTCCACTCGCCGAGACGCGCCTCGAGCTCATCGACGTGCGCGAGGCGCCCCTCGATCGTCGCGAAGCGCTCCTCGAGCGCCCAGCCCGGTCGCCCCAGAACGTCGACGAGGCGGGCCCAGTCGCTGTCGTCCTCGACGGTGATCACGACCCAGCGCCGCTCGCCGCGACAAGGAAAGCAGCCCCAGGGCGCGCGGTCGATCTCGCGATTGCCCAGCCGCGCAGGCTCCTCGCCCGTCGCGAAGAACTCGACCATGCGCTCGCCGATCGCGGCGATCGTCATCTCGAGCTGAGAGAGATGGATCACCTGACCCGATCCTCCCCGATCCCGACGGACGAGCGCCGCCAGCACCGCGACCAGGCCGTGCAACGCGCTCAGCGGATCGGGATAGGCGAAATGGGTCGTCGTGCACTCGCGATGCGGGAAGCCGGAGAAGCGGGAGAGTCCGGCGAGCGCCTCGATGTTCGGCCCCCAGGTGACGTAGTGCGCGTAGGGGCCCGTCTCTCCGTAGCCGTTCGAGCTCAGCATGACGAGCTTCGGATTGCGGGCGGCGAGCCGGGCGAAGCCGAGACCGAGACGATCGAGCGAGCCGGCGCTGTAGTTGGCGACGACGCAGTCGCTGCGGTCCATCAGGCGGCGACAGAGCTCCGCGCCCTCCTCGTTGGCGAGGTCGAGCGCCACGAATCGCTTGCCGGCGTTCCAGTCGGTGAACCAGGGAGAGCTCTCGGGCTGGACGCCTTTCTCGGGCTCCCGCGGCGAGACGTAGAGACGCGGGACGTCGGGATGGGAACGGGACTCGACCTTGATCACCTCCGCCCCGCACCAGGCCATGATCCGACCGATCCAGGGCCCGGCGAGCCCCGCGCCGAGCTCCACCACGCGCAGGCCGGAGAGCGCCCCGATGCCGGGCCGCGGCTGCGCGTCGGGACGGTCTTCACCCGGACGCGAGAGACCCGGCCTCGGGTCGTCCGGCCGCTGCGGACCGGACTCGAGCTCGCGATCGATCTCGTGATCGTGCTCGCCGCATTCGGGCACGCGACCCCGGAGCCTCCAGGGCGTCTCGGAATGCCGATAGGGAGCGCCGGGGACGGTGAGACCGACTCCCTGCGCGACCTCGATCTCCTCGAAGAAGCCGCGGGCCGCGAGATGGGGATCGCGCGCGATGCGCGATGCCGTCTGGACCGGGGTGAAGGCGATCCGCCGACGCTGTCCCTCGTGGTAGACCTCGTCGACCGTGAGCCGACTCGTGAGCTCTTCGATGAAGAGGTCCAGGAACTCCCGATAGGGCAGCCGATTCGACGAGGGCCCCCGGAACTCGGGCTGTAGCACCTCGTCGTGTCCCGTGACCTCGTGAATCCAGCGCGCCAGGGCATCCCAATGCGCCGGCCGATTGATCATCAGGTAGATCAGGCCATCCCGGCACCGATAGGCACCGGAGGGCACCGAAGCCACGAGCCCCGTCCCGAAGCGCTCCGGAACGACCCCGTCCTCGAGCCATTTCCCGACCCCGGCGATATGCGTGATCGACGTCATCACCTCGAGACTCGAGACGTCCACGTACTGCCCGCGACCGCTCTGCAGCCGATGATGCAATGCCGTCAGGCTGCTCACCGCGGCCACGGTCGCCGTCACGACGTCGGCCTGGTGGGCGGCCATCCGAACCGGCGGATCCTCCGGGTCTCCGATCACGACCATCGCGCCCCCGAGCGCGCTGGCGACGAGGTCGTTGGAGCGCAGATCGCGCTGGGGTCCCGTCTGACCGAAGCCCGTGATCGAGGTCCAGACGAGCTCGGGATGGTCCCGGGAGAGATCGCCGTAGCCGACGCCGCGGCGCTCCAGCGTGCCGGGAGCGAACGACTCGACGATCAGGTCGGCGGTCGAGGCCAGACGACGAAAGCGCTCGCGATCCTCCGGATCGTCGAGGTCGAGAGCCAGGCTTCGTTTGCCGGTGTTCGCATAGACGAAGGGAAGGCTGCGCCGGGCCTCGGACGTGCCCTCCGACCGGGTCGACGTCGACGACCCGACCGTCACGCCCGTCGCAGCGGGAAGCCAGGGTGGGCGCCTGCGCGCCGGGTCGCCGTCCGGCGGCTCGATCTTGATCACGTCCGCCCCGAGATCGACCAGGAGCTTGCCGCAATACGCACCCGACCCGGAGGTCAGATCGAGGACACGATGCCCCCCCAACGCTCGGCCCGCCGACTCCGCCACGATCTCCTCCCCTGCGCCCGCGCCGCTTCCGGGACGCGCGTCAAGCCGTCTTCGAGTCGCGAATCGCCTTCATGGCCCGCCAATCGCTGAGGCCGACGATCTGCTTCTCCTCCCCGTAGAACGCGATGGCGCCGTGTACGTTGGCGAGATAGACGGTCTCCTCCGGGTGGTGCGTGGCCTCGTGCTCGGCTCCGTTGGGCTCGTAGATCCAATCGCCCGCGCGGGACACGCCGCCGCGATACTCCATCACGCCGGACATCACGTAGAAGTCGGCCGGACCCAAATGGATATGGGGTGGATTCGTCGTGCCCTTCGCCGCGCGGAAGAGCGCGGTCCAGGACCCCGTCTCTTCCGACACCCGCAAGACCTTCAACGAGTTGCCGCCGGGCACCTCGATCCACTCCAGATCGTTCGTATGAATCAGCTGGCCGAAGCCTTCGATCTCCATGTCTTCCCCCGAGGTTGAGGGGTGAAAGGATACCATTCGTGCGCCGAGAGGCCCGGGACCCCGCCGAGCACGCGGTCGACGCCCGGAGATCGCCACGCCTAGCAGCCGGGCCTCGGGCGACCAGGCGGATCTGTGGTAGCCTCGCGAAGACTTCTCGAGAGCGCTGGCATGGCCCCGCGCCGCAAGAGCGCAAGGGCGCAAGGGCGCAAGGGCTTAGAGGTACAAGGGTGCAAGGCCGCGGTCGAGGCGGAGTCGACGGAGAGTCCGGGAGATGACGAGCTTCTTCGATTTCGATCGTTTCGATGCCATCGATGCCGAGGTCTTCTCCGCGCAGAAGCCGTTTCCCTTCGTGAACCCCAGCCATCTCCTGCGTCCCGGCGCCTGGGAGGCGCTGCAGTCCGAGCTTCCGCCGATCGGGTCCTTCGAGGCGAAGTTCGGCAAGAAGCGGACGGGCGGACAGGCGCCGCACGACCGCTACTCCCTCGAGTACGCCGAGGACCTCGAGCTGTCGCCCTCCTGGAAGAGCTTCCTCGCCGAGCTGCGCAGCGATCGCTATCGGCGCTCGATCTGCCGCCTGCTCGGTGTGAAGGACGTCCGCTTCCGTTTCCATTGGCATTACACGCCCTCGGGTCGCAGCGTCTCGCCCCACGTCGACCAGCTGCGGGAGATCGGAAGCCACATCTTCTACTTCAACGATCCGCAATGGCAGGAGCGATGGGGCGGACAGACCCTGATCCTCGAGTCGAAGCGGCCCCTCCCGCGCCGCTCCGCTCCCTCCGTCGAGGACTTCGACGGCGTCATCGACACCCGCTGTGTCGGCAACCAGAGCCTGCTCTTCCGGGGTGGAGGCCATGCCTGGCATGCGGTTCGATCGGTCCGCTGCCCCGAGCAAGAGATGCGGCGCGTCTTCATCGTCGTCTGCAACACGACCGCGCTCTCCTGGCGTCTACGCGACTGGCTGATCGGAAAGAAGAGCCCGGGCTTCTGATCCCTTGCCGAGCCCGCAGGCCCCACACGACTGCGTCGCAGCCGGATTCCGGGACGTACGGCGCCGGCAGCGCGGCAGTGGGGCGGGGGACGCCGGGAAAGAGGTCGGATGAGCTTCCGTGTCACGAGGCGGATCCGCGAGGCGCTGTCTCCTTCCTTCCGGACGATCGTCGGCCTACTCTCGGCCCGCCTCTCCCGGGCATGGCTTCCCTGGCTCTCGGCGGCCGCGATCCTCGCCTGGATGCTCGCACGGATCTCGCCTGCCGAGGTCGTCCTGGCGACCCGGGACGCACGAATCGGGCTCTTCGGGATCGGGATCGCCGCGGCGTGTGGAGGCTGGCTGGTCCTGGAGTCGACGACGCTCTGGATCCTGCTCCGTCGACTTCCTCGTGAGGCGGACGCAGCGCGCCTGTCCTGGCGGGAGATCCGATCCGCGCGCGCGGCCAGCTACCTGCTCGTTCCGATCCATTGGCATCTCGGCCGCGCCGGCTTCGCGCTTCGCCTCGCCCGCGCCCGGTCCGTCTCCCTGCTCGACTCGACGAGCGCGCTCCTCCTGCAGCAATCGATCGATGTCTGGCTGCTGACCGGCTGTGCCTGTCTGGGGCTCGCCTTCCTGCCCCCCTCGGCGTCGACCCTCCTCCTGAGTCGGACGGCGGGAGGGATCTTTCTCGTGCTCTCGGCGGTCTGTCTGCTGCTGGCCTGGCCGTCACGCAGCGGAACGTGGCGATCGCGCCTGCGCGAGGTCCGCCTCCTCCGTGCCTGCCGATGCATGCGACCCGCAGACTGGGGGATCCTCGTCCTCATGCGCACGATCCACGCCTCGCTCCTCGTCGCGGTCCATCTCGGCGGCACCGCGGCCTTCGGGCTCGACCTTCCGCTGACCGTCGCGATGGCCGCCGTGCCCGTGATCCAGACGATCGGGGCGATCCCGATCACGCCAGGTGGACTCGGCACGCAGCAGGCCGCGATGCTCTTTCTCTTCGCAGATCACGGCAGTGAGTCGGCGATCCTGGCCTTCGGCGTCGCCCTGCCCCTCACCCAGATGCTGATTCGCTTCGGGATCGGCCTCGCTCATCTCCCGGGCCGGACCTCCTTCCGCTCGGGAGAGGCCGGGACCGGCCTCGCCCGCCTTCCGGTCGACCTGCGATAGCATCGATCGCCGCGAAGGGAGGACCTCCATGAAGCTCGGCTATCTGCCCCCGATGACCCGGGGAATCACCACGGACCCCGGCTACGTCGTGCCTCTCGTCGAGATGCTCGAGGAGACCGGCGTCGAGTCGGTCTGGACCGTGGAGCACGTCGTCGTCGCGGAGGACTACGAGCCCCTCTATCCCTACTCCGAGGACGGGCGCATGCCGGCGGGTCCCGACACACAGATGCCGGATCCGCTCGAGTGGCTCGCCTTCGCGGCGGCGCGAACCGACCGTATCAGGCTCGGGACCTCCGTGCTGATCGCCTCGCAGCACAGTGCCGTGATCCTGGCCAAGCGGACCGCGACCCTCGACGCTCTCTCGGGCGGAAGACTGACGCTCGGCGTGGGCATCGGCTGGCAACGCGAGGAGTACGAGGCGATCGGAGTGCCCTATCGGGATCGGGGACGCCGCCTCGACGAATCCATCGAATCCATGCGCGCCCTCTGGACGCAGGACGTCGCCAGCTATCACGGACGCCACGTCGACTTCGAACGGATCCGGCTCGATACGCGCCCCGCCCGGGCCGAGGGCGTACCGATCGTGATCGGGGGCAGCTCGGAGCCTGCAGCCCGGCGGGCCGGGCGGCTCGGGGACGGCTTCTACCCCTACGTGATCTCGCCGTCCGACTACGCGAGCCGACTCGAGACCCTGCGCGCCGCAGCCCGCGAGGCCGGGCGTGATCCCGATCGGGTCGAGCTCACCGTCTGGCCGGCCAGCTACGCCTTCGACCGCGCCTTCGACCCGGAGCTGGTTCGCGAGTACCAGGAGGCCGGCCTCGACCGGGTCGTGATCAGCGCCGTCGAGGCCGGGACGACGGACATCGACGGACAGCGCGACTTCATTCGACGCTATCAGGACGAGGTCCTCGGCCGACTCTGAGCCCGACTGGCTCCGCGCCGAAGCTCCCGAACGGCATCGACTCGCTCGCCGAGCTCGAGGGCCTCGGGGCTCTGGCGAGGACCCGCGAGGGCGTCAATCGGCGGCGAACGCCTCCGAGACGGCCCGCTCGACGGCCGTGCCTTCAAAGAAGCGGGGATCGGCCTCGATCCACATGCTGGCCGCGTTCTCGAAGGTGAACTCGCGGAAGTCCTGCTCGGAGAGGAGCCCCCTGTCGACGAGCTCCCAGGCCTCCTCCAGGACGCGATTCATGTCCGGGACGTCCCAATGTCCGATGTCCGAGCTGAAGATCGCGCGGATCCTCGCGCCGAGGGGGTTCAGGCGACGATCGAAGCCGATCGCGTTGATCGGATCGTCCGCCTCGCAGCCGAAGCGGAAGCTGCGCTCGAAGATCTCGCGGACGTCCTCGGGACGCTCGACGCCCGCCTCCGCGAAGTCGTTCATGAAGTCCCCGGGTCGCGAGAGCACATGAAGCCCCTCCTCGAGCTCGTCGAGATGCTTCCTGAAGCGGGAGGATCCATGGCTCTCGAAGAGCTTCGCCACGAGCTCGCGATCGATCCGATCCGGGTCGTAGGCGCGCACGCCCTCCGCGCCCCGCTTCTCGAGGTGACCGACCAGGTCCGAGTAGAGATTGGCCGCCCATCCCACCCCGCCCTCGAGAAAGGCGCAGCGCAGGGCCGGAAAGCGATGCGGCACCCCATGCATGAAGAGGCTGCGACAGGTGGCCTCGCCGGCCTGTGCGAAGTTGCCGATGTGGTTGTAGACGTAGTTGCGCTGGGAGATCCGGCTGCCCCAGCCCATGGCGCTGGAGTGGAAGGTCGGCGCCACGCCGAGCTCGACGCATCGCGCCCAGACCGGGTCGTAGTCGTAGGGGCTCTCCGGCCCGAACGTATCGACCCACCGCGCGCCGCGCGGCAGATCCGGCCCCAGCGGTCGATGGACCAGGCCGTTCAGCAGGACCGCCTTCGATCCCAGCTCGCGCGTGCAGTACTCGAGCTCGTCGATCGCCTCTCCAGGCTCGTACATCGGGATCATCGCGACGGGAGTCAGCCGGTCGGCGTAGGGGGCGAAGAGCTCGGCCGCGCAGCGGTTGAAGGCGCGGATGGCAACGTTCCGAAGGTCGGTCTGCTCGAGACTCATCGCCGTCAGGCCGAGGGTCGGATAGAGGACGGCGAAGTCGAGGCCGAGCTCGTCGAGCCTCTCGTAGAGCAGGCCGGGCAGCATCCCGGTCGCGCGATCGAGGGAGTTGCGCGCCGGATAGGCCCACCAGGTCAGCTTGAACAGGCCCATCGCGCGCCGATCGCTCTCCGGCAGCGAGTCCAGGCGTCTGGGAGCCGCCAGGACCTCGTCGAACTCCTGGACCAGCTTCCGCCCTCCCGCCTCGAGCAGGAAGTCCCGGACGACGGGGAGGAACTCGATCATGTGGCCATCGGCGTCGATCACGGGATGATCGAGTCGGGACCGCACGGCTGCGCCGGAGGCCTCTGCGGACGAAGAGCTCGACATCGTCTCCTCCCTGGATGAAACGCTTGGCGCTGCCCGCATTTCGGATCGCAGATCGAGGATCGCAGATCCTGAAGCCCGGATCCCGGATCCCGAGCGGAACGCTATCGCGGCGTTCCGGGCTCGAGCCACCCCCGCTTGCGGGAGCCGCCGCCCGGGAGCGGAGAGATCGGAAGAGCA
>CAYXLY010000124.1:0-10921 GCA_964466005.1 uncultured Spirochaetaceae bacterium
CGGGGCCAGCCAGCGGCGGATCGTCCAGTAGCGCGGGAAGGAGCGATCGGAGAGGCGACCCGAGGCGACGACGATCGGCATGCCCCGTCGATGGGCGGCGGCGATCCAGCTCGGCCAGAGCTCCGTCTCGATCAGGACCGAGAGGCGGGGCCGCGCCCGACGCAGCGCCGCCTCGACGCTCCACGGATGATCGAGCGGAGCGAGATTCGAGGGCGTTCCCGGCAGGTCCCGGCGAAAGAGTTCCCGCCCGCCGAGCGTCGTCGCCGAGGCGCGCACCGGATGACCCGCTGCCTCGAGCGAACGGATCAACCGGGTCGCCGCCTTGGCCTCACCGACGCTCGCGGCGTGGACCCAGATCCCCCCCGCCTGCCCAGGCTCGATGCGCCCCAGCCGCTCGCCCAGGCCCCGCCGCAGCTGTGGACGCACGAGCCACGCGCCCGTGAGGACGGGGGCGAGAGCGAGCGCCGAGAGCGCCGCCAGGCTATGCGCCCAGATCTTCAAGCATCTCCTCCACGATCGCGCTCGTCCGCCGGGCCGCGCCCGGCTCCCCCAGCAGCCGGCTCGCCCGCGCGAGCCCCTCGAGCTGCCGGAGCCGTTCCGGTCCCTCGAAGAGTGGCGCAGCTGCCGCCGCGATTCGATCCGGGCGCGCCTCTTCCTGAAGCAGCTCCGGCACGATGTCCTCTCCCGCGATCAGATTGGGCATCGAGAGCCGGTCCACCTCGATCCGCCCCCGGGCGATCCAGGCCGTGAGTGGATGCGCCCGCCCGACGACGACCATCGGCGTCTCGCGAAGCATCAGCTCGACCGTGATCGTTCCCGGCTTGGCGATCGCGACGTCGGCGGCGTCGATCACCGACTCCGCCTGCCCCTCGACCAGGCGGATGCCCGAGTCGGCTCCCTGACGGGCGTGCGCGAGCCTCGTCTCGACCTCGGCCCGCTCCAGGCTCGCCGCGAGTGCGATGATCCCGGTCAGCCCGGGCCGCTCTCGCCGGAGACGGGCGAAGGCATCGAGCTGGACGGGGAGATGACGGGCGAGCTCGTTCCTGCGGCTCCCGGGAAGAATGGCCATCACCGGTCCGTCCGCGGAGAGACCGAGGCGCCTGCGCGCCGACTGCCGCCTGCGCTCCCGGTCGGCCACAGGGGAGACGGCGACCCCGCCGACCGCGTCGGAGCCCTCGGGCGGGAGAGCCGGACAAGGCGCCCGATCCAGGGCGGGATGGCCGACATAGTCCACCACCAGCCCACGGGCTGCGTAGTACTCGCGCTCGAAGGGCAGGATCACCGCGATCCGGTCGGCCCTCGCCGCGAGCTTCTGCAGGCGTCGGGGACGCCAGGCCCAGATCTGGGGCGCCACGTAGTAGAGGATCGGCGACCGGACGAGGCGCCGGATGCGACGGGCCAGTGGCAGATGGAAGCCTCCGGAGTCCACCAGCACGATGAGATCCGGCCGCTCCCGACGCACGCAGTCGAGCATGCGGCGCCAGCCCCGGATCAGACGCGCCGCGCTGGCGATGATCTCGAGGACGCCGCCGACGGCGAGCTCGCGTTGGTCGAGCACGATCTCGACCCCTTCGGCCGCCATCCGGGGTCCGCCCATGCCCACGAACCGCAGGCTCGGATGCCGCTCGCGGAGAGCCCGCACCAGATCGGCGGCGTGGGCCTCGCCCGAGGCGTCACCGGCCGATACGAGGATCGTCGTCACGCTTCGTCTCCAGGCGATCGAGGTCCACCGCCTCCCGCACCCGCTCGACGAGGGTCAGGGCCGCCACGCCGACCCCACCCGAGTTGATCGGCTCCGTCCGCTCCTGCACGGCCCGAACGAAATCGCGCCACTGCGCGGTCAGCGGATCGACGCGCACGCTGGCGTCCGGAGCGGCCTCCGACGCGGGGACCGAGCCGGGCCGCACGACCAGATCCGCCCGCGCCACGCCGTCGCTCCCTTCGAAGCGCGCGACCCGACGACGCTCGCCTCCGGCCCGACTGGCCCAGAGCCGGGCCTGGACGCCGGAGCGGAAGGTGAGATGCGCCTCGACCTCGTCGAGTCTGTCGTCCACGAGGCAGCGCCCCCTCGCGCGAATCCCGACCCCCTCCTCCCCGACCCAACGCGTGACCCAGTCGAGGTCGTGCAGCATCAGGTCCTGGATCACGTCGATGTCCAGCCCGCGCTCTCCGCGGGGCGCCGATCGCTCGACCTCGATTCCACGAATCCGGCCCACGCGCCGGGCGGCCTCCCGCCAGGCCCCGTTGTACCACTCGACGTGGCCGACCTGCAGGATCCGTCCGAGCCGTCGCGCCTGCTCGACCAGCTCCTGCCCTTCCGTCACCGAGGCGGCGAGCGGCTTCTCGACGAGCAGATCGAGTCCGTCCGAGAGCAGTGCGCTCGCGACCTCCCGATGGGACCCGGTCGGCACCGCGACGATCCCGACGTCCGCGCGCTCCACGAGCCGCTCCCCGCTCTCCACCGGCTCGAGACCGAGCTCGTCGGATAGACGCGCCGCCCGGCCCGGATGACGATCGGTGATGCCCACGAGCGTGCAGTCCAGCCCGCATGCTTGCGCCCGGAGGACGGTCTGCGCATGCAGGCGACCCATCGCCCCCGCCCCGACGAGACCGACCCGCAGCGGGCTCACTGCGCCTCCTCTTCTTCCCCGTCCTGGTCTTCCTCGTGGCCCGCAAAGCCCCAGACGGCGATGCCCGCCTCGTCCGCCTCGGCGACCCACCGCTCGGCGTCCAGCAGCAGGACCGAGCCTGCCTCGAGCGCGAGCGCCCGGGCGCCGGCCTCGATCAGGGTGGCGATCGTGTCGGGGCCGACGACGGGGAGGTCGAAGCGACGGTCCTGTTCGGGTCGAGCCGCCTTGATCACCGTGGCACCGGGTCCGCCGAGACGACCTGCGCGCCGGATCGCTTCGTCCGTGCCCTCGATCGCCTCGACGGCGAGCACGGCTCCATCCTTCAGGACGACGCATTGTCCGACCCCGACGCGACCCAGAGCGCGCAGGACGGGGAGACCGAGCGAGAGGTCGTCGAGGGATCGCGGATCGGGGGGGAGGCGGGAGATCCGACCGCGAGGAGCCCGCATCGCGCGCAGGACCTCGTCCTGAGCGCAGAGCTCGAAGCGTCGCGCCACCAGCCAGTCCGCGAGCGCTCCGAGGAGGACCTCGTCCCCCCGATCGCGGACTCCGCTCAGCAGCGCGATCGCCGCCGGATCGGGCTCGACCCGACCCGAGCCATCGAAGAGGAGCGTCTTCGGGACCTTGCCCGCCAGCAGCAGGCGCCGGGCCCCCATCTCGCGCAGAGCCTCGCTCAAGGCCTCGAGCTGTCCCAGGCGAAGCCACCGAAAGGACTCCACCGCGGACTCGAGCCCGCTCTCGGTCAGCCCCTCGAAGCCGACGGCCACGACGCGGCGTCCCGAGTCCGCGATCGCCCGAGCCGCCGCCACGGGCAGCCCTCCGCTGCCGGCGACGAGACCGAGAGGAGCCGTCTCGCCGCCTCCGCTCATCGGGCGTCTCCGCTCATCGGGAGCGACAGAACCCGCGCTCGGTCTTCCGGAGGAAGGACACCAGGCGCTCGACCTCCGGAACGCCTCCGATCTGCTCGTCGACGCGGGCCAACGCCCTCTCGAGCGGCAGCTTCGATCCGAAGATCAGATGGAAGGCATGCTTGATCTCTGCGCAGGTCTGATCCGAGAAGCCGCGGCGCCTGAGCCCGACGGCGTTCAGGCCGACGACCCTGGCCCGATCTCCGGCGACCATCGTGAAGGGCGGCGCGTCCAGCGAGAGCTTGGCTCCGCCCGCGGCCATCACCGACTCGCCCACGCGGGCGAACTGATGGACTCCCGTGTAGGCGCCCAGCACGGCGTAGTCCTCGACCTGGACGTGACCGGCGAGTCCGCAGAAGCTCGCGATGATCGTGTCCGAGCCGATCTGGCAATCGTGTCCGATATGGGCGCTGTTCATGATGAAGTTGTCGTCGCCGATGCGCGTGCAGCCGCCGCCCGCTGCGGTCCCTACGTGGATCGTGACGTGCTCGCGGATCACGGTGCGGGCGCCGACCTCGAGCCGCGTCATCTCGCCGCGAAATCCCTGATCCTGGGGCGCTCCGCCGAGACAGGCGTGGGGAAAGATCCGACTTCCAGGGCCGACGCGAGTCCGCCCGGTGAGGGTCGCATGGGGCCCGACCTCGACCCCGGCCCCGAGCTCGACATCCGGACCGACGAAGGTGAAGGCGCCGATCACGACGTTCTCCGCGAGAACGGCGCCCTCCTCCACGCAGGCGGTCGGATGGACCCGGGCCAACGAATCAGGGCTTTCCGTCGAACTTCTCGATGACGAGATCCGTCACGTCGAGCGCTTCGCGCGAGTAGACGAGACTCGGCGCATCGAGCCGCATGATCACGGAGAAGCCGTTGTCGCGTCCGACCTCCTTGATCACCGCATCGAGCTTCTCGAGCAGCGGGCCGATCAGGCGCTGCTGGTCGACCTTGAACTGCCCCTCCTCCTCCTTGGCCTTGGTCTCGTAGCGGTTCTTCAGCTCGACCATGTCGAGCTGCTTGGCGCGCACCGCCTCCTCCGACATCACGAACTGCTTCGCCTGCAGCTCCTTCTGCATCGCCTCGAGCTGCTCGATCAGCGGCTGCAGTCGGCCCTGGGCCTCCCGCTGCTTGCGCTCGAGCTCCTCGCGGGCCGCCTTGCCCTTCTCGACGCTGGCGAGGACCTGCTCCACGTCCACGAAGCCCATCTTCACCGGATCGTCCGTCGCGCCGATGCCCCACCCGAGCACGAGCGAGGCTGCAATCACCAGGATTGCCTTGTCCATTCGCATGTCTCTCGACTCCTTGATCGGAACGGCTCTCGAGCGTCCCGTGCGTGTCCTGTACGTGTCCTTCGGAGGACGGCCCGCGGATCGGGCCTCGGTGGAAAGGACCCCGCCGAGCCCGGGCTAGATCCCCAGTCCCCCCACGGAGAACTCGAAGACCGGGCTGTCTTCGAACGACCGGGGATCGATCGGAAACCCCAGAACCAGCTGGAGCGGGCCGAAGGGCGAGAACCACAGCACGCCGCCGCCGTAACCGTAGCGCCACTCGGAAGCGTCGAACAACAGCTCCCCCTCGGCGAACGAGTTCCCGCCGTCGATGAATCCGATCCCCATCAGGCCGATCTGCTCGGAGATCGGGAACCGATACTCGAGGCTGCTGCTGATGAAGGACGAGCCGCCGATCACCTGGGTCTCGTCGATGTCGTCGAAATCGTCCACGTCCTTGTCGCTGATGGAGTTGCAACGACCGTCGCCGTCTCCGAAGTTGCCGTTGAAGGGGGCATCGTCGCAGATCGCCGCCAGCTGGCCCGTCGCGGGGTTGCTGATGAGGCGGGTTCCCACCGGATGGTAGACGCGACCGGAGCCGACGTCGGTGAAGCGGAGCTCGGCGCGCCGGGGACCGACCGAGCGTCCCTGGAAGCCGCGCAGCCGCGTCCGGCCCAGACCGCCGAGGAAATAACGCTCCGTCAGCGGCAATCGGATGTCGTCGTCGATCTCGTCGAGGTTGCCGGCATTCAGACAGTTCGACGGATCGGCGCAGATCGTGGAGGTCGGCACGCCGAGGTCGAAGTCGCCGATCCGGTTGAAGGGCAGCGCGAAGCCCAACCTCGTGCTCACGACGAAGGTGGACCGCTCGAAGAGCCAGTCCGGCGCTCCGAAATAATACCCCCCTCGCGCCTCGAGACTCAGGAAGTTCGAGAAGCCCCCGAGGCCCGCGTACTCGACCGAGCCGTTCACTGCATAGCCCTGGGTCGGCGCGAAGCGATCGTTGCGCGTGTCGATGCCGGCGGAGACGCCGATCCGACTCGTGCTCTGGCCGCCCTGCAGGACCTGACGTTCGATCGGAGAGGCGACCGCGTTCTGGCGCCCGTCGTCGCTGACCTCGCGACGCGAGAAGCCGTAGCGGAGCGCGATCGAGGCCCGGTTGTCGATCGTGAGCGGATGTCCCAGGGCGAACTCGAAGCCCTGCTGGGACTGCTCGAAGTCGTTGAACTGGACCTCGGTCAGGAAGGCCGTCGCACTGAAGCTGAAGGTCGTCCCGAGGAAGTAGGGGTCGGTGAGCGAGAGGAAGAATCGCTGCGAGTTGCCGCCGATGTCCGCCGAGAGATTCGCGCCATAGCCCCGTCCGAACAGGTTCGACTGGGCGAGCGAAGCGGTGAAGATGAAGTTGTCCGCCGAGGAGAACCCCGCACCGAAGCTGAAGGATCCCGTCGGCCGCTCGACCACGTTCACGTCGAGATCGAGCTGGGAGGGATCCTCGGTCGTGTCGGGCTCGAAGGCGACGTCCTCGAAGAAGCCGAGCCGGCGGATCCGGAAGCTGCTCACCTGGAGCGCGCGCGCCGAGTAGAGCTGGCCCTCGACGAGGCGGACCTCGCGGCGAATCACCGAGTCGATGGTCCGTGTGTTGCCGTTGATGTCGATGTTGCGCACGAAGTAGAGGGGGCCCTTCTCGACGGCGAACTGGACGTCCACCGTTCGTCCCTCCGGATTCGTCTGCGTGATCGGCGCCACGTTGGCGAAGAAGAATCCGCGATCCGTGTAGTGGGACTCGAGCGTCTCCACGTCCGCGGTGAGGTCGGAACGGCTGAAGATCTCCCCTTCGACGAGTCGGATCTTGCTGCGCAGCGCCTCGAGATCGATCGTCTCGTCCCCTTCCACCACGAGCTCGCCGACCCGGAATTGCGGTCCTTCCTCGATCTCGACCTCGATGAAGAGCCCCTCCTCGTTGGCCTCGACTTCGGGCTGACTCACCCGCGCCTGCACGTAGCCGTTGTCCGCATAGGTCTTCTCGACCAGGCGAAGATCACGCAGGAAGACCGGCTCCGAGTAGGTGCCCGTCTTGTCGAACCAGCTCGTCGCCAGGGAGTAGAAACGCCACGTCTTGGTCGTGAAGCCCGCTCGGAGCTCCTCGTCGGTGAAGGCCTCGTTGCCCGAGAACTCGATCTCGCGGAGCTTCAGCTTCTCCTTCTCGTCGACCTGGAAGTCGATGGCGATCGAGCCCTCTGTGATCGGCTCGATCTCGTAGTCGACTCGGGCGAGGTAGTAGCCTTCGCTTCGATAGAGAGCGGAGATCCGCTCCACGTTCTCGCGCAGGAGGGGGTAGTCCAGGGGTGATCCCGTCGTGAGCGTGAGGGCCTCGCGAATCTTCTCTCCATCGATGGAGTCGTTGCCCGAGATGGCGATCTCGCGGACGATGGGGCTCTCTTCGACCTCGAAGATCACCCGGACCCCGCCCGGCGTCGTCTCCGTGTAGACCTGGACGTCGCGAAAGAAGCCCTGCCGGAAGACGGCCCGCACGTCGCGCGCGATCTGGCCGGGATCGTAGAGCGCGCCCTCGCTGGACCGGATCCGAGCGCGAATCGCGTCGGCGTCGACGCGACGATTGCCTCGAATCTCCACACCGGTGATGACGACGTCCCCGGCCGGCCGGACGCCCTCGCCCAGGATCCGCTCCGCTCGCACGACCCGATAGACGAGCGTGACCCCTTCGCTGTCCTGCACGGCTCGCGCCTCGACGTTCGCGACCCGTGGATCGCTCGCGAGCCGCCTCCGGTCGGCCTCGAGCCCCGCCGGATCGAAGGTCGCTCCCCGGCGCAGCTCCAGCTCCGCGCGCAGATCCTCCTCGATCTCGCCCGCACCCTCGAGACGGATCTCCACGATCCGATCGGGCTGATCGCCGCGCACCGCCGCGACGATCTGGCTCGAGAGCTCGCTCAATCGGTCGAGCAGCTCGCGTTCACTGCTCGCCGTGACCACCAGGCTCCGACTCGAGGCGCCCCGCGCCACCGGAACCATCCGGACATCGAGGCTGAAACGCCCTGCGAGCTCCGTCAGGCTGCCCGCGACCACGGCGTCGAGCCCGAGCTCCCGGGCCACCGCACGCAGCACCTCGTCGGAGCGATCGAGCTCGGCGGGGCGCTGCCCGAGCGCCTCGTCGAGCGCCTCGCGGGCGAGGACGCCCACCTGACCGCTCGCCTCGATCCGCGCCGCGAGGAGCTCGTCGAGGCTCTGCGAGAGGAAGGCCAGCGCCCCGGCGACGTTCAGGCGGAAGGGCAGGATGGCGATCTGAAGGGGGGCCTCGGGCGGAGCGGCCGGCTCCGCGTCGATCGCGCCGAACTCGAATGGCGCGCGCTCCGACTCCTGGACCGCCGGCGGCTCCTGGGCCTCCTGGGCCTGAGCCGAGTTCGAGGCGGAGACACAGATCGAGCCGAGGAAGATCACCAGGACGGCTCCGAGCCCCCGTCGCGTCCAGACGCTCGCCTGCAATGTTCCTCCGCGCGGTGCCGGGCCCCGAGCTGCGTCGTGTGCCGAAGCGGCGGAAGAGTATGCGACGGTCGCGCCGGTTTCAAGCGGGCGGGGGGTCCGAGAACCCTCGACATGTCGGGCAGTTAGCGGTTTTCTCGCGCTCTCCTCGCCGCGACCGCGCTGCCTCGCGCCCGACCCGGCGAGCCAGCCTGTAGCGCCCCGGGCTCCAGCCGTCGGCCCGGCCCCTCGGTCCCTCGGCCCCGGACCGCAGGCTCCGACTCCGGGCGAAGATCCGGACGGGGTCCCGGGTCGGGCTCCGAGCGACGGGCATCCAGACGCCACTCTCAGACGACGGCGGAGCCCGCGTCCTCCTCCAGCAGACGCCCCTCGGCCAGCACCAGGACGCGCCCCAGCTGATCGGCCATCCGCTTGCTATGCGTGACGACGACCAGGGTCGTCCCCCGGGTCCGGTTCATCTCGAAGAGCAGCTCCGCCACCTGATCCCCGGTGGCCGGATCGAGGTTGCCCGTGGGCTCGTCGGCCAGCACGAGAGGCGGATCGAGGACGAGCGCGCGGGCCACCGCCACGCGCTGCCTCTCGCCGCCAGAGAGCTTGCCCACCGCCTGGTCGATGCGATGCGAGAGACCGACGTCGTCCAGCATGGTCGCGGCCCGGGCCCGCATCTCCTGCGGCGGGATCGACTGGATCAGGCCGGGCATCATGACGTTCTCGATCGCAGAGAACTCCGGCAGGAGGTGATGGAACTGGAAGACGAAGCCGAGGAAGCGGCCGCGCATGGCGGCCAGCTCGGAGCGGCTTCGATCGAAGGCCTCCTCGCCCCGGAAACGGATGCTTCCTGAGGTCGGGTGGTCCAGGGTTCCGAGGATGTGCAGGAACGTGGACTTGCCGACGCCCGACTGCCCGACGATCGCGATCCGATCTCCCTGCGCGATGTCCAGATCGAGGTCACGCAGGACCTCGATGCGGCCGCCTCCCGTCTCGAAGGACCGGCACAGCGAGCGAATCTCGACGAGCCGTTCCTCGCCGCCCATCTCCTCCGCGCTCTCACTCATGCCGCAACCCTTCGGCCGGGTCGATCCGGGCTCCCTGGCGACTCGGCAGCAGCGTCGCGCCCAGCGAGAGGATCATCGCGATGGCCGCCACGCCCGCGACCTGGACCGGATCCACCTTGGAAGGCAGCTCGGAGAACTGGTAGACGCTCGCCGGCAGCGTATCGATGCCCGTCACGGCCTCGATCCGCCTCTGGAGCCACGAGAGCTGCCCGGTGACCGCGATGCCCGCTGCCACTCCCAAAGAGGTGCCCACCAGCCCGATCAGCGTGCCCTCGAGCGCGAAGATCCGCTCGATCATCGAGTCCTCCGCGCCCATCGCCTTCAGGATCGCGATGTCGCTCGACTTCTCCATGATCATCATCACCAGGGTCGCGACGATCACGAAGGCCGCGACGACCATGATCATCGTCAGCAGCAGGAACATCATCACGCGCTCGGTCTTCAGGGCCTGGAAGAAGGCCGGAAAGACCTCCTTCCAGTCGCGCGTGTAGTAGGGATAGCCGAGCGCCTCCGCGACGAGCTGCCCGACGGCCACCGATCGATAGTGGTCCGTCGTGCGGGCCTCGATGCCGTCGACCACGTCGCCGGTCTTCCGGAAGTCCCGCGCTGCGTCGAGAGAGGTGTAGGTGAAGATCTCGTCGTATTGGTAGAAGCTCGACTGGAAGACCCCGACCACTTCGAAGCGCTTCAGCCGGGGACCCGGACCGAGGGGGGTCGGCGGCCCTCCGAAGGGAGAGATCAGCAGCAGCTCGTCGCCGACGCCCAGGCCGAGGGAGAGGGCGAGATGCTGACCGATGATGATCCCGGGATCCTCTCCCTGCGCCTCTCCCTGCGAGAGAAGGTCCGCGAGCCGCCCCTCGATGAGGTCCTCCTCCAGGTCGGTCACGTTGCCGACCGTGGCGGGGTCGATCCCCCGGAGACGGATGCTCGAGATCTGCCCCCGACTCCCCCGCACCATGCCCTCGGCATCGAGATAGGCGCTCGCCGCCTCGACCCCCGGCACGCTCGTCACGATCTGCAGGACCTCGTCGTCCTCGGCGAAGGGACCGAAGCTGCTGTGGACCGTGAAGTGGGCCCGGTTGCCGAGGATCTCGTCACGCCAGGTCTGCTCGAATCCGTTCATCACCGAGAGCACGACGATGATCAGCCAGACTCCCGCCGCGATGCCTCCGACGCAGATGGCCGTGATCGCGGAGATGAAGACCTGTCGCCTCTTGGCCACGAGATAGCGGATGGCGATGAACCACTCGACCGAACGACGCATCGACACGAAGCCGGCGATGGCCAGCGGAATCATCCCGAGCCCGACGAGCCCGGCCAGCAGCGCGAGCAGCCCCGCGCCGACGCCGAAGGCGAGGGGCTCGAGCTCCAGAGGAAGCAGCGCGATCGCCGCCCCCGGCAGCAGTCCCAGGAACGCCGTCTGGAGCGTCCGCCTGAGGCCGGCGCCCACCGACCGGGGCCGCGATCGCTGCAGCCCCCAGACGGTCCCGAGCCCGACCAGCGCGGCCGCACAAGCCGTCGGAGCCAGACTCGTCTGGCCGGAGCTGGCGAGCACGAGTCCCGTGCCG
>CAYXLY010000125.1:0-10906 GCA_964466005.1 uncultured Spirochaetaceae bacterium
AGACTGGCCGCCGGTAGCGGTCGTGCATCTCTCCTTCCAGCTGATGGTGGCTTGTGGGACGCTGATGGCGGCGGTCGCGGTCTGGTGGACAGTCGTCGTCTGGCGTAAGGGGAGGGCGGGCCGGAGATCCTTCGCGCAGGCTCTGCCGATTCCGCTGCTCTGGGCCCTGATGGTCTGCGCGCCGCTGGGGTTCGTCGCGATCGAGGCGGGCTGGACCGTGACGGAGGTCGGCCGACAGCCCTGGATCATCTACGAGGTGATGCGCACGGAGGACGCGGTCTCGCCGATGCCGGGTCTGGTCGTTCCCTTCCTGTCCTTCACCTCGATCTATCTGGCATTGGCCGTCGTGGTGACGGCGCTGATGGTGCGCCAGTTCCGCCTGGCGACCGAGGCCGAGGGAGCGACGTCCGAGGAGGGCGTCTCGTGAGCCCGGATGCGAGCCTGGAGACGGTCACGGCCTGGGTGATCGTGCTCTGCCTCACGATCTACAGCCTGCTCGGGGGTGCGGATTTCGGCGGCGGCGTCTGGGATCTCTTTGCCCATGGCCCGCGCAAGGATCAGCAGAGAGCCCACATCGCACACGCCATCGGACCGATCTGGGAGGCGAACCATGTCTGGCTGATCGTACTGATCGTGCTGCTCTTCTCGGGCTTTCCGGCGGCCTTCAGCGCCATCATGACGGCGCTCCACATCCCCGTGACCCTCGCCTTGATCGGTATCGTCGCACGGGGGACATCCTTCACGTTCAGGACCTACGATCGTCCCGACGCAGCGCAGCGTCGCTGGGGCCTGGTCTTCTCCGTCTCGAGCCTGCTCACCCCCGTGCTTCTCGGCGTCACGCTCGGCACGATCGCTTCGGGCGAGCTGCGCTTCGAGGGACGCGTCTACCTGGGATCGTGGATCGATCCCTGGCTGGGGCTCTTTCCGTTCTCCGTCGGCCTCTTCACCCTCTCGATCTTCGCCTTCCTGGCGGCCGTCTACCTCTGCGTGGAGGTCGCCGACGCCGACGCCGACGCCGACGCCGACGCAGGCGCCGTCCGACGGCAGGAGGAGGGCGAGGGTTCGAGAGTCGAGGGTGGGGAGGACGAAGAGGATGTCGACCAGGCCCTGCTGCAGGAGGATTTCCGGAAGCGCGCCCTCGCGAGCGGAGTCGCCGTGGGCCTCTTCGCCGGGGTCACCTGGCTGCTCGCTCTCGACGGTGCCCCCTGGCTCAGCGAGCGCCTGAGCGGCTCGTGGTGGACATGGCCTCTTCAGATCCTCACTGGACTGGCGGCGCTGACGGCGATCGGGGCGCTCCTCACGCGTCGCTTCATCCTGGCCCGCGCAGCCGCCGTGCTGCAGGCGTCGTTGATCATCTTCGGCTTCGGCGCGGGCATGGCGCCGCATCTGGTCGTTCCGGACTTCACCGTCCAGAATGCGGCCGCGCCCCCGGTGATGCATGCCCTCCTGCTCGGCGCGCTCGCGCTGGGCTCGCTGATCCTGCTGCCCTCTCTCTACTATCTCTTTCGTGTCTTCAAGGGCGAGCGCGCCTTCGCGCTGCTCGATCATGCGGAAGGCGCCAGACGCGATCCCGCCGGGTCGGCGCCGCCCAGGGGCTGACCGGAGCGTCTGGGTCGCGTCATGTCACGGACGCCTCCTCGTCGGCGAGACGGCCCCTCGTGGGAGGAGTCGCTCGGAGAGGCGAGTCGTCCGTCTGGGGGATCGGTCGCCCTCACCGACCGCAACCCTCAGATCGGGGAGACGA
Source organism: uncultured Spirochaetaceae bacterium (assembly GCA_964466005.1). Classification (GTDB taxonomy): domain Bacteria; phylum Myxococcota_A; class UBA9160; order UBA9160; family UBA4427; genus UBA4427. The sequence continues at coordinate 1,745 of CAYXLY010000125.1, forward strand.
GAGAAGCGGGGACGCGGCGGCTCTCCTATGTTGAGCCTCCATGTCTAGCCACGGGCGTCGAGCGCGATGCCCTCGAGCCGACGTCGCCGAGCCGGATTCGAAGGCGGCTGTCTGCCCGTGCGGAGATCCCGGAGGCCGAGGAGGAATCGAGTTCATGGAGAAGAAGAAGCTGATCGAGGTCGTGGAGCGTTATCTCGAGGCCTACAACGAGAAGGATCTCGACGGGATCCTCGAGCTCTACGCCGAGGACGCCTCGATGGAGGACCCGGTCGGCTCCGAGCCCCGATCCGGCCGCGCCGCGATCCGCGAGTTCTACGAGCACGGCTTCGCGATGGGAGCGAAGGTCGCGCTCGACGGCGGCATCCGCTGTGCCGGGGACTCCGTGGCCTTTCCGATGCGGGCGTCGCTCGGCGATACGACGATCGAGATCATCGACGTCTTCGATCTCGACTCCGACGGGCGGATCGCCCGGATGCGCGCCTACTGGAGTCCGGAGTAGACGACGGGAAGGGGAGAGAGAGCCTGCCGGCTCGGAAGGCCACGGGTCGCGTCACGTGTCGAGAAGGAACAGGAAGAGGCATCGATGCACCCGAAGAAGCGGATCGCTCTCTATCACGCGCTCTGGGTCGTGATCGTCGCGTTCGCGTGCGGAGGCGGATCGGCGCGCGATCACGGGGATGATCGGGTCGATGAGGAGGTCTTCTACGCGATTCCGGAGGAATCCCCCGGTCATGCGCAGTCGCCCATCAACATCCTCTCGGATGCCACCGCGGAGGGGCATCATGTCCTCCGCTTCGGCGGCGAGACGCATGCACGAGCGAAGACGGTCGCCTACACCGGGCACACCGTGCGAGTCGACTTCCAGGACGAGGAGCTCCTGCGATTCGACGATCGGCTCTACTCCCTGAAGCAATGCCATTTCCACACGCCCTCGGAGCATCAGATCGACGGCGTCACCTACCCGATGGAGATGCATTGCGTCGCCGAGCGTCTGCCCGAGCCGGACGAGGCGGAGCCGGACTATCTGGTGCTCGGCTACCTCTTCCGGATGGGCCACAGCAGTCCGATGGTCGCGACCCTGATCGACGGCCATCCGCACGAGGGAGAGACGCGACCCCTGGCGGGTGATGCACCCGTCTCCACGATCGACCTGCTCTCGGGACTCGCGATCGCAGGCCATTTCTACACCTACGAGGGATCCCTGACGACGCCGCCCTACAGTGAGACGGTTCGCTGGGTCATCGACAAGGAGATCCGGGAGGCCTCGCCGAAGGAGATCGCCACCCTGAATGCGCTCGAAGGGGACAACGCGCGGCACGTCCAGTCGCCGCACGGCAGGCGGATCGAATCCGAGTGATGCGCGACGGAGATCGACCTCGGGCGGTTCGGGCTCGCCCGACCGACGGCCGCATCGACGCGGCTCGGTCCCGCTTCATTCGACCCTGAGATCGAGACGCTCGAGTCGGCGGACGAAGAGGCTCTTCGCGTACTCGACGCCTCCGCCGGAGGTCGATTCGGGGAGCAGCTCGATCCGGTGCGTACGCGCCAGCAGCTCCTCGAGCATGACCCGGGCCTCGAGCCTCGCGAGCGGGGCGCCGATGCAGAAATGCGTCCCGCGGCCGAAGCCCATGTGCTGCTTGGGATGGCGACGATCGAGGTCGACGTCGTCGGGACGATCGAAGACCTCGGGATCCCGGTTCGCAGCGGCCCAGCAGAGCATCAGCCGATCGCCAGGTCCGAGGTCGAAGCCGCCGAGCTGGCAGGTCCTGCGGACGGTCCGGTAGTGGAACTTGAAGGGCGGCTCGAGCCGGACGACCTCTTCGACGAAGCGAGCGATACGCGACGGTGTGTCGCGGAGCGCGTCCTGGAGCGTGACGTCGCTCGCCAGCAGGCGTACCGCGGACCCGATCAACCCGGTCGTCGACTCACCGCCGGCCCCGAACATCAGGATCGCGATGCCCACCGCCTCCGATCGCTCGATCGTTCCCGAGCGGACGCCGCGGGCCAGCGCGTGGAGCAGGGGCGCGTCGGGCTCGCTTCGGGGATCGGGGAGGGCCGTCTCGAGGTGGGAGTCGAGGTACTCCGCCATCCGGCTCGTCTCGCGAACGAGATGGACGAGCCGATCCGTCGAGGCGTCGCCGGCCAGCATGTCCCCGCCCATCATCGCCCAGGCCCGGAAGCGCTGGACGTCCCGCTCCGGGAGACCCAGCAGATGCGCGACGGCGAGCGCGGGGACGATCTCGGAGATCGGCGCGAAGTCCCCGCCGCCCTCCGCGATCCAGGGATCGAGGGCCTCCTTCGCCCAGCCCCGGATGCGATCCTCGAGCGCCGCGATCCGCGGGGCGGCGAGGCGCGGCTGCGCGAGAGCGCGATGCACCGTGTGCTCGGGCTCGTCGGCGGTCGCCATCACCTGTGTCGCCCCGGTCTCGGGCAGCGAGAAGCACGTCGGAAGCCCCTCTTCTCCCCGGATCAACACGCCGGTCAGATGGGCCGAGAAGTCCTCTTCGCGCTGAAGCACCTCGTCGATCAGGACCCAGCTCGTGACGAGATGGACGCCGGTCTCGCCGACACGCGAGAGTGGATGGGCGTCGCGCAGGCGAGCGAAGAACGGGTGGGGATCGTCCAGAACCGACGGATCGAGGGGCTCGCCCGGATGCGCGGAGCAGAGGGGCGCCCGCCTCCGAGCCGGACCCGGGCGCTCTCCATCCGCTGCGAGATCGGGCTCGGCGTCGATTCCGGCGTGGCTCATGGATCGTTCCTTCGCGGCGGTGCGGCGGTGCGGCGGTGCGGCGGGGCGGTTCGGCAGTGCAGCAGTTCAGCGGACGGCCCGGGCCATGGTGGGGCCGATCGTTCCGACCGCAGTGGTCGGCTCGATCAGCTCGCTCGGCGCCGCGCACGGCCCCCGCCCGACTCTATCAACTTCATCGCCATCCCCTTCCGTCGTATTCCGCCGTCCAGCCCGGAGCTCTCTTCTCGGAGCCGCTCGACGAGCTCCAGCATCCGGCCGCCTCCTCCTCGAGAGGTTCCGATTCGGTGGCTGGGAGGCGCTGGATGATCGTCGCGACAGACGAATCGCTGCCGCAGCTCGATGAGCCGGAGCCTCGCGGGACCTCCGGCCGCAAGCCCTGAGAATGGGGCAAAACCCCCATTCCTACGAGTCCCGATCCATTCATCCCCCGATGTGCATCAACCGACCCGCCGGACCCGCCGATGAGGCCTGACGGCGCAGGCAGCCCGACGCGGCCGCCCTGCGGCGCCGGGAGGTCGAAGTCATGGTCGCAATCCTCGGACTCGCGAGCCTCGTCGTGTTCGTGCTCGCCAGCCTGATCGTGGGCGGGCGGGTCCTGCTGCTCGCCCGGCGCACGGGCGGCCTGCCCGAATGGACCCTCGGCCTCTCGCTGGTCTCGGCGGGCGCCTTCGGAACGGCCTTCGCGATCCTGCCCTTCTTCGCGCCGGACGCCCCGCCTCGTTTGCTGCACGCCACCGATCAGGCGGGCCTGCTGCTGAACCATCTCGGATTCGCGCTTCTCTTCTACTTCGTCTGGTCGGTCTTCCGGCGCAGCGAGGTCTGGGCCACGGCGTTCTTCGGCGCCCTGATGGCCGCGCTCGGCGCCGGCCTGCTCGGCAGCATGCTCACCCTCGAGGTCGGAGAGCACACGGTCGGAGAGACGATCTCCCTCGACCTCTGGGACTGGCTCAGTCTGGTCGTCCGCACGATTGGCTACGCCTGGGCCGCCATCGAGTCCTTCCTCTATTACAGCAAGCTCCGTCGTCGCGTCGGCCTGGGCCTCGCCGATCCGGCGGTCGCCCGGCGATTCCTGCACTGGGGCGTCTCGCTCTCCGCCGTTCTGGGGATCTGGCTCACGATCATCCTGGACCGCCTCACCCCGCGGCGGACCGCCGACTGGACGGAGCTGGTCTCGGCGCTCCTCGGCTTCGTCGTCGCCGCCGGCCTCTGGAAGGCCTTCTTCTCGCAGGCCCCCGAGCCGGAGCCCCACGAGGCCACCGCGGGGGCAAGGGCCTAGAGGCCATCGCGTCCACCGCGCGCCCATCGCGCCCGCCCCATCCGCCCCCGCTCCGGGTCCGCTTTCGGCTGGCCCGCCGCCCGAGCCGCAGCGCCTCCTGGCTCCCTGCGGATTCCCGGGCGCCCGGGGGCTCCACGGGTATCGCCCCGAGCCAAGTCGCGGTAGCCTCTGCCGGTCAGCGCTTCGCCCCGCAGCGTCCTCGCTGTGCGAAGGCGACCCGACCCGGAGAGATGGCCGAGCGGTCGAAGGCGCACGCTTGGAAAGCGTGTGTAGGGCAACCTACCGTGGGTTCGAATCCCACTCTCTCCGCCATTCCGTCTGCTGTTGCAGAGACGATTGCGCGCCCCGAGTCAGAATCCGCGGGAATCGGCCAGATTCGCGCCGTCCGGGGCGAATCGGGCTTCGGGAGTCCACCGGCGACGGGGCTCTCATGGGGCCGGTAGGACGCTCTCGGTCGGAAGTTCTCTGCCGCGAGCTTTGGCGGTGGACCGAGCGGTTTCCAGGGTCGCGCCGCGTGTAGGGCGTCGCCCGGTGGGGCCTTGCGCGTCGCCTGGGTTCAGCCCTCGAGCGAGCCGTCCGGCTGCAGCTGCGCCACCTGCTCCGACCACGCGAGGGGAATCTCGATCCGCTTCACGAGCGCATCGGCGGTGAGCTCTGCGGCCTGCGTGTCCGCATGAAGCTCTCGAGGGGATGACGCGCGCCGAGAAGCGGGCCGACGACCTCGGGGTCGAGGTCAAGCTGGCCGCATGGCGGTCGAAACCGGATGGGATTTCCAGCTCGGGTCGTGTCGACCGACGCGGGGGACGGGGCAGCCTCTCCGTGATTGGCCCCACGACGACACGATCGTCGATCGTTCGGAGGGAACCTCTTGAAGCCCTTCCGGCACTCCTCTTTGCAGCTTCGAGCTGCTTGCCCTCTCCTTGCCGGCTAGTGAGTGCGATAGCGCGGACGGATTTCGACTCGTAGCCCTACTCGAACCCAATCTCGCGGCCTCGCGGTCCGCTCGGAGCACCATGGCCCCGTCATCCCTTCACCTCCGCCTTGGAGCCTTCCTCCTCTGGCTAGTGCTCCTACTGCCATCTCCCCTCGCTGCCAGCGCACTCGAACCCGGCGAAGTCCTCGGCCCCCAGGAAACACTCGTCACCTTCGTCAACTTCGCGAACGATCGAACGGTCAACTTCTCGGGCGTCGACGCGTTCAACTACGTATACGACGCGAGCAATCCGACGTCCGCCGCGGCCTACGTCGCGGAAGCCTCCTACGGTCGCGCTTCCCTGGTCCAGAGCTTTCAATTCGTGGTCGGACAATTCGAGGCGGACTACGACGACACAGACTGCCTGGTCCGAACGGAGGCGGGGACGCGGCAGCTGGTCGACGACCTCGACAATGCGCTCGACTTTCGGACGCTCGATCGATGGATCGTCGTCATTCCACACAATCCGAATTGCGGCTTCGTCGGGCTATCGACGCTCGGGAAACTGGAGTTCGATACCGAGCTCGGTCCGGCCGAGTTCTCACGCATCATCCTGAACGGACCGACTCCGCCCTGGGGGATGCTGGTGGCCCACGAGCTCGGTCATAGCTTCGGGGGAATCCAGCACTCCCTGGATTGGGAGTGCGGCTCCGAAACGATCGGGCCGACCTGTGTCGCAACCGGAACCGATCGCTATGACGTGATGGCGGCCAGCGTGAACGACGGCCACTACACGCCGACCGCGAAGCAGGCAATCGAGTGGTTCGATACTCAGATCGCCGACGTGACCGGCGCGGGCGGTACGTTTCTGCTCGAACCGTACGAGACGACCGGTTCCGGTCTGAAGGCGCTCAGGATCTCGGCAACCGGCGCGTATGACGACTTTCGTGTTCTCGACGACTACTGGGTGAGCTACCGCAAGCCGATCGGCTTCGACGCTGGATTTGCCGAGCTCGGGACCGATGGCGCCATGATTCATCTCGGGACGGACTTCTTTCCCGAGTTCTCGACCGATTCGACGGGCGCGTCGCTCTTGCTCGACGCGAAGCCGGATGGCGGCGGATCACAGGAGATCGACTCGCAAGACGTGCTCCTCGAAGCGGGCCAGACCTTCGTCGACACGGACCGCGGCATCACGATCGAAACGCTCGGCACGATCGGGTCGGCGCTCGAAGTCCAGGTGACCGTGACGCAGTATTGCGGCAACGGAACGATCGATGCCGGGATCGGTGAGGTCTGCGACGGAGCGGCACTCGGACCCGCCACGTGTACCTCGATCGGCTGGACGAGCGGGAGCCTCGCTTGCGGTTCGACGTGTGCGTTCGACACGAGTGGCTGCGGGCCGGAGGTATGCGCGCCGGGCGACGAGTTCGACATGGCGACCGGGCTCTGTACGGCGACCTTCGTCGGGTCCGGGCCGGTCGACATGAGTCTGTATCGAAACGCGAGCACCTTCGACTTTGCCCGAACGTTGGCCTCCGCCACGCTCCTCACGCGCTCGCGGGGCTCCCTCGGGACGAACCAGAACTTCTCGGGAACGACCCGGAGCATCATCTCGCGCCTGAATATCCCCTTCGATACTGGGGCGCTTCCCGATGGCGCCGTGATCGAAGCCGCGACCCTTCGGATGAAATACAACCTTTTCGGCGACCCCTACTCGAACACCCATCCGGAATCTGCCGACGATCTCGTGCTCGTTCAAACGAACGATCCGGACCCCACCACGCGCGAGCTATCGGACTACGGCGTCTTTCAGCCGGTCGACGGTCCTCCGGAAGGCGCCCCGCGGATCGACGTGAGCGAGACCTACGTGTCGAACGGGGACGTCGACTTCCCGCTGAACACGACCGGCCTCTCATGGATCGACGACCGGGGCTACACGCTTCTCGGCGTACGAACGGGTTGGGACGTCGATGATGTGGAAGTGCCGGCGGGCGAGGAGCTCGACTTTGGCGTCAACTTCGTGTCGACGGACTCGCCGATTTCGGGACCTCGACTCGAGGTGGTCTACCAGCCGGTTCCCGAGCCCGGCGCGGGGATCGCGCTCGCGTTCGGCGGCGTGATGTTGGCATGGCTGCGGAGTCGTCGGGGCCCCGGCGGGCCCCTGGTTGTCAGAAGCGCTGATATCGGTGGTGGCGAGAACGTGGCTTGAATCGCTTACCCGCCAACGCGGTCGAATGGCCGGGAGCGCGACCAACGCCTGAAGAAGCCAACGCCTGCGCCAATAGTAAGCAGCGCCGGCAAGATGTACTGTGCAAAGCGCGAAGCAGTGGTCAGTATTGACCAGTGAATAACATTGGACAGCCCGCCTGAGCACCGTTGGTGCAGGTGCTTCCATCGCCGCCAGGTATGAGAGCAGGACGAACGAGACTCCAGCGAGCAGGAGAGCTGCCCACCCAGGAATCATGACACCGAACTCAGCAATGCCCCAGATCGGTTCACGGGTTCGGCGGCTCATTCGGAAATCCTGTCCAACGCAACGCACTAGCCCGGAGACCTTCGACCTCCTGGGCTTCACGCACATCTGCCGAGCGACGAGATGTGGGAAGTTTCTGCTTGTCCGGCGCGCGATGCGAAAGGGGATGCGGGCGAAGCTGAGAGAGGTGAAGACCGAGCTCATGCGCCGCCGGCATCTCCCGTTACCCGTTCAGGGAAAGTGGTTGGCGCGCGTCTTCCAAGGCCATGCCAGCTGCTACGGCGTGCCGACGAACTCCTTCGCCGTCTAGGCATTCCATCGCGAGGCGGTCCGACTCTGGCACCGTGCGCTATCGCGCCGAAGTCAGAAGGGCCGTGTCCCGTGGGTGCGCATGGCGCGCTATCGCGAGAAATGGATCCCATCCCCCCGCGTTCTACATCCCTGGCCCGAAGAGCGGTTCGACGTTCGTACTCGAGGCAGGAGCCCCGTGCGTTAGCAGCGCACGCTGGGATCTGCGCGGGGGGCGGCCCGAAGCCTCATTGACCTTCGGGTCTCACGGGTGAAGGGCCGCTCCTACCGCAAACCGCTCATACGGCCAGGTCCAGGCGCCTCACCCGGAGGCGCCGCTGGAACATCGGACGCCCTTCGAGGGCTCCGGCACCGCGGCCTCCGCCCGTTCGGCACAGCGGACCATGCCCAGCGTTCGCGCACGGGATGCGGTCCGGTCGGCGAGTGTGCGGATCGAGGCGGCTTCTCCGTGACGTCGTGGGAGATGAAGCTGCTCGGCACGGGTGCGCAGCGCCCACGGCTCGCTTCCCATGCGCTCGTGCATCTCCGCCCCCCGCGCGATGAGGGCCGTGGCCTCCTCCATGCGACCCAGCGCGAGTGCGAGCGTGCCTAGATAGTGCGCCGTGCTGCCCAGGAAGAGCGATCCGTTTCCCAGCACGACATTGACGCCCGCATGGGGCGTGAGCGCATCGAAGAGCCGCGTGCAGAGCGGCCGGTCCTCGAGGGCGATGGCCGATTCGGTCAGCACGATCAGCGTCGGGAGCCAGTTGCGGTCCCTCGCGATCTCTTCCACGGGCTGGACGTTCCCGAGCACCGATCGCGCTTCGTCCGGGCGATCCGCATCGACGAGCGCGCGCGTGAGCGCGATGGGCCACATGGCGATACCGGGCGAGTCCTCGATGAACTGCCGGACCGCGCCTTCGAGCTCCTCGAGGCGACCCTGCTCCCTGCGATGGAAGTAGAGCTGGCCAGCGGCCATCGGCGAGATCGAGTCGAGCCCCGAGGACGCCGCGAGGATCGCCTTCTGCTCGGCGCCGGCGAGGTCGCCGTCGAGGAAGCAGCGCGCCGCGTCGAAGCAGGTGACGACGGCGCGCAGGAAGGGAGACGGATAGTCCTCCGAGATCTCCCGGCAGCGGGCGACCTCGCGCTCGAAGCCTGCCCGATCGCCGAGCTCGAGAAAGGCCGTCGCCAGTCCCTTCACGCCCTGGAAGACGAGCTCCGTGTCCCCCGCGCGGGTCGCCGCGTCGACGATCTCCTCGTTCAGGCGGAGCCAGCCCTCCGGATCGGGCACGCTCCAGCGGACGAGCGACGCATCCTCGAGCACCCGCGCCAGGGCCTGTGCGCCGCCGCTGCGTCGGGCCTCGTCGATGGCGCGGTCGATGGAGCTGCGTGCCTCCGACTCCCCACCGGCGGCATAGCGGACCTCGATGGCCCGGCGTGACCGGAGCTGGGCGCTCACC